>CAZLNI010000025.1:7764-14528 GCA_964560995.1 uncultured Muribaculaceae bacterium | reverse complement strand
ATTTCCTAATGAATGACGATTTTTAATATAGGCAAAAAAATATATCCGACGATTTAATAAAATGGAGTACTATATGAACAATAACATTAATTTTATATTCAAAAGCATCAATAAGAAAAAAATTATAATCTGTTTACTGATAGAGGCATTTCTAGACTTCATTTACTATTTTGTGCCATTTGCGTTTACATTGTTTTTAACTTTGCCTTTTACAGTAAAAAAGGCACTTATAGTAATAACAATCTTCACGATTTCAAAAATTATACATGCGGGAGGGAACTATCTTTTAAGAAATTACAGCGATAATTACTTGTATAACTATTCGAACGTTCAATATCGAGAATTTTATAAGAAACTGCTCAAATTGCCTGTCGAAACGATTTCAAAATATCAAACCGGTTATTTTGAAAATATAATTGAAAAAATAAGTGAGTTAGTAAGAAAGACACTACAGGCAGAATACATGAGTATTTTAATAGCGTTTATTTTCTTATTTTACACCCTTTATAATCAATCTATATTATTATTCACAATTTCTCTTATAACGAGCGTCCTATGTGTTTTAATAAGCATCAGAATATTTATGAAAGCAAATGTTCAAGTAGAGAAACTTTACGACCAAGAATATGAATATTCATCTATATATAACGATTTTATAAGCAATATTCGAACTGTAAAATTATTAAATGACGATGATTACTTCATTAATAAAATTGTAAGAGAAGGGAAAAAATGTTATAAAGAAAATAAAAAATATATTAAATACTATTCTTTTGAGGAAGCGTTGCGAGACATCATAATAGTTGTGCCGTTCTTTTTAGGACTTATAAAAGCCACAATCGATTTAGCATATGGAGCTGATACGCTTGGAATAATCACTTTTTATATATCGCTACAAACAGAAATGAGCTTTGTTTTTGAAGAACTGTCGAATACTATAATAAATTGGTATGAACTTAAAGCCATAAAAAACAAAGTAAAATCTATATTCAAAAGTTTAGATAATAGAAAAGCGCTTAAATCTTTTAATGAGATTAAACTATCTAAAATAGTAATAGAATATCCTAAATCAAATTTAGAAATAAAAATCGATAACTTTAAAATCAATAATGGTGATAAAATATCGATTACAGGACAATCTGGACAAGGCAAAACGTCCGTCATAAATCTTATCTTAGGAAATATAGAATCATATAAAGGACAAGTATCTATCGATGACAGCGACTTAAACGATGTCAAATTAGATATCGGGGTGGTGAGCCAAGAAATTGAACTCTTTAATATGTCCATAAAAGACAATTTATGTTTAGATAAGAAAATACGAGACGATGAATTAATAGAGTATCTAAAAGAACTGGAATTACACGAAATATTGTTATTTGAAGATGGCATTTATACAGTCGTAGGTGAAAAAGGCTTGAAGCTATCTACTGGTCAAAAGAGAAGAATCAACATCCTAAGAAGTTATTTGATGAACAAAGATATCTATATTTTAGATGAACCTACTTCTAACTTAGATAAACATACTGAAGAAATAGTTGTAAATTTTATTCTAAAATATTTTAATGATAAAACTTTGATAATTGCCACTCATAACGAAAAAATAAATGAAATATGCAACAAATTTTACAAGTTTGAAAATCACCAATTAAAAGAAGTTAACAAACAGTGAAAAATGTATTATGATGAGCATAAATAATAGAATCCACAATCGCTGGAAGTAATGAGTTGTCTAAAAAAAGGAAATAGCGAATTTTAAGCATGAGATATTTAAAAAACTACTCTCAGTTAAATTGAAAGTAGTTTTATTTTAGCATTTTTTAGAGAGAAGTAATTTAATTTATTTTGAAAAGATTTTTAATCCTATCGAAAAATGAAATCTTTTCTTCTTGAGCACTCTCTATTTTCTTTTCTTTTGGAATAGATTTGCCATCGATTATCATGACGAACTTAGTTTCCCCTTCGTGATTCTTTGACTTACTATCGAAGGTTTGATAATCATTGCCGAGTTTAACCAAAGCATTTATTCTGTCCGTAGTATTCTTCACTTGCCCATTTACAGTATCGTACAATTTATTAATGCCTTCATTTTGGAATTGTGTAATACCACTAGACAGACTGCTGATACCGTCGTCGAGTTTTTCAACCCCAGAGTATAGAACATTTAAAGCATCTCTTATAGAATCGACGGAAGCTGATTTGACTTGGTTCGCGACATTTGTAGCTATATTTCCGGCCACATTTTCAGCTACTGTTTCACTGGTCGCTTCGGCAACACTCACGGCGACACTCTTAGAAACGCTCTCAGCTACATAATTTGAAACATTTGCAGCTGTGCTAATCGAAGCATCTTTAGCGGCACTCGTCGCGGAGCTCTCTATAGACTGTAAAGCTAGGCATATAGGAACTTGGTCGACAGTAGGGGCACTACATACGCTTGGGTCAAAATTTATACCATAAGTAGCAAGTGTACCTAAATAATTTTGGATTTCGTTTTGCACATCTCTAGTCACAGCAGTTGTAACATTCGAACTGACGATTTCACTGACCTTTGGATCGCTCGGATTCAAATTGCTCTTAACTTGATTCCACGCATTATCAGCTAAGCTTTGTTTATACTGTGGTGTAAAAGTTGATTTGACACCTCCGACTGCTTGCTTTTTAATTCTATCTAGCTGGTCTTCAGATAATGTGTCTCCACTATCCTTCGTTAACCCATCTATGGATTCCGCTAATTTGCTTTTTAATTCGTTTGAACCACTCTTCAAATTAAGAGAACCCTCACTAATCGTAGCCATATTGCTCTTTAATGCGTCTACACCACTATATAGAGAATCTAACTTTTCTAACATCTTCAAGTCGCTTGAGTCGATTAATTTTGGTGTCGCCACTGTATAAATGCTTGCCAGCTCAAACTTTTCGGTCTCATAACTGATGACGACTTTATCCATATTATCTATTTCATCTGATTGCAAGCTCTCCTTTAATCCAGGAGCAGCGATTCCCATGACAAGTGTTTTATTGCCATTATTTACTATTTTACCATTGCTGACTTTGACATTAGAATTTGCGCTGTCATTTAAGATAGTCCCGACGGCGACAGTAAAAGGTGTATACAACGTCGCCATTTTCCCACCGACATTTACATAGTGCTTATCTCTATTGATGAACTTGAGTTCTATAGAAATTTTACCGCTCTTGCCGAGCATCTCTTCGACGCTATATTCCTTACCATCTAATCTATAAGTCACTTCGACAGCTATTGGCAAATCCTTGCTAGTATTACCTCGATAGAAAATATCTTTGCCATCGGCGTACCATAACAAATCATTTCCATTTCGGTTAAACTTCGCATCGCTATTAATGTTCATGATATCCTCTAACATAGAATAATCTTCGATTGTATCCAGTTTAGAATCATTTACCAGTCTCTCGTCTATTTGAGTTTTCTTGATGCTTCCATCATAATTTAATTTAGAAGTGACAGTTTCATCTTTGCATAGGGCCAAAACGGGCACAGGTATAGTGCTTATAATTAGGCTTCCAATCATAATAGACGCGACTAGTTTTTTTCCAACTTTTTTCATATTTTTTCTCATATTTTTATCTTCCTTTCCTCTTAAAGTAGTCTTCATTATTAGACTATCAAATATTAACAAAATTGAAGGCAACACAGTCATTACGACGATCATACTTATAATTGCACCTCGCGAAATCAGAGTACAAATTGACGCGACCATCTCTAACTTGGATACGAACCCGACACCACAAGTTGCCGCGAAGAAGCACATGCCGCTGACTAATATCGAAATGCTCGCATAATTCATCGTCTCCATTATCGCTTTTTGTTTTACTTCACCAGACTTCCTATGTTCCAAATAAGTCGTTGTAATTAGAATCGCGTAGTCGATCGTCGCTCCTAATTGAATAGTTCCCAATACGATTGGAGCCACAAAAGGCAAGACGGTTCCTCCTAAATACGAGATTCCCATGTTCAAGAATATCGCAAATTCGATTGCTAAAATCAATAAAATAGGCAGAGATATCGACTTCAAAACGAAGAACAATATCAAAGTAATACAAATTATAGAAGAGTAGTTGACGTTTTTAAAATCGGTGTCGCTTATCGTAATTAGGTCTCTCATGAGTGGACCCTCGCCCGCGACGATTGCCTTTTCATCATACTTTTTAACTATGTCATTGACGGCGACGATTTGTTCGTTCAGCTCGTCACTGGCGATATCGTAAAGTGAATTCAAAAACATCAATTGGTATTTGTCACTCTCAAGATAACTTAACACCTCACCATTAAGCATTTCTGTATTTAAGCCTTTACTTTTGAGACTTGCAACACTCAAGACGAAATCTATACCGTCTATGTCTTCGATCTCTCGAGTCATCTCTTCAACTGTATCGCTTTTCATATCCTTATCGATTAGAACGATTTCTGGACTTACGATGTTGTATTTGGTCTTCAATTCTTCATTTGCTATGATGCTCTCTAAATTTTGAGGTAAAGACCTATCTATCTTATAATAGATGTCGACTTTAGAATTAGCTAAATAAGCAGGAACCAAGAGTAGTAAAAATATGACGAAGATAGACTTGTGATGTTTGATAATAAATCCGTTTATCTTATCGAACTTCGGAACCAGTCCCTTATGCTTTGTCTTAGTTATCCACTTGTCTGCCCACAAAAGCAAACTTGGAAAAAGGGTAAGAACCGATATGACTCCGAATAAGACTCCCTTTGCCATAACTATTCCCAAATCTCTTCCTAGGGTTAGTTGCATGGTGCATAAAACTAGGAATCCAGCGATAGTTGTCAAACTGCTTCCCGTGACAGAAGTAAACGTCTCTTTTATAGATTGGCTCATCGCCTCTTCGTTGGTTTTATATAACTTCTTGTTTTTCTCATATGCGTGATATAAGAAAATAGAGAAATCTGTGGTGACTCCTAATTGCAGGACTGCCACCAAAGCCTTTGTAATATACGAAATCTGACCTAAGAAAACGTTGCTGCCTAAGTTGAATAATATCGACACACCGATGTTGCCGAGAAGCAACATTGGTACCAAATAGGAATCTAAGGCGATTTCCAAGACTATCAAACACAACAAAACAGCGATTAGGATATAGATGGCGATTTCTTTATTAGATAACTCCATCGTATCCAAAACTAAAGAACTCATCCCGCCAAATTTAACTTTTCCATCTGCCAAATCTCTTATTTCCTCGACTGCATCTAATGTCGAGTCGCTTGAAATCCCATCGTTGAACGTGATAAAAAGCAAGTCGGTATCGTCTTTATGTAGTTTACTCGAAATCTCTTCTGGCAACATCTCTACGTCTATCGTAGTTCCCAAAAAGTCGTATAAACTGCCGACCAAATTAACCCCATCGATTTCCTTGATTCTGCTCTCTAAAGCGAGGATGTCCCTACTACTCATATTTTCGATTGTCGCAATAGAGTAGGCTCCCATGTTGAAATCCTCGTTTAGAATATTCTCACCTTTAATCGTCTCATTTTCTTCTGGCAAGTATACCAATATGTCGTAATTGATATGGGTAAACATCGAACCAAAAACTGACAAAAAAAGCAGGATTCCCGAAATCGCAATTACGAGATTTCTTTTCTTACAAATAAAATCGCAAAACTTTTGCATAAAATTTTTCCCTCCATTCGCTACAGTATTTTATTATTCAAACAAAAAATTTACACCAACATAAATTAAGTTTCGTACCTTATCCAACAAAATGTTGTCTTTTGTATCGATAAATAACCAACTTCGTGTTTTATATCTATACTTTTGTATTATTTAGAGTATAATGGGCATGAGGTGTCATTTATATGAAAAAAAATACTGACTTGAGGATTGTTAAAACACAAAAAGCTATTTACAACGCTCTTCTAGAACTTATGAAAGATAAATCGTTCGAAAGTATTAAAGTTTCCGATATATGCGCTACTGCACTTGTAAATCGCTCGACATTTTATGCCCATTATGAAGATAAATATGAACTTTTAGTAGACTTTGTCGACACCTTAAAAAGTGCTTTAGCAGAGACGCTTGAACAAAACGAAAACATATTTAATACGAGAGAATATTACATTGAAATGATTAGATTGCTTTTAGAACACATGGAAGACAAAAAAGACGTTTACTACTCGATGTTATTAAACAATCGTGGTAGCATCACTTCCGATATAACCATCGATACCCTCAGTAAGGACATCAAAAAAAGACTCCAAAAGGAGCCTAAAGTTAAAAGTAATGTGCCAAGCGAAATTATCTCCGTCTTTTATTTAGGAGCTGTCGCCGGAGTAGTTATCAAATGGCTCATGAGTCCAAAAGATTACACTAAGCAAGAAATAATCGACTATTTAGACGTACTCATACCCGAAGATATCGTTTAAAAATTATTTTAACCTGTCACTGGAGGTTGACCAGTTGGCTTTTTTGGTCTAATTGTCTTTTGCGGAACTAAAGAGATTTGTTTTACGATTTCTTCAACTGGAATATCATTTATTCGATTCCCATTTTTCTGAGCGTACTCTAAAAATCTCTCCACAACTTTTTTTATGATATCATCTTTCAAGCAGCACCTAATATGCTCTTTCCCTTTTATATCGAGAGAAGCAAGAGTATAACTTGGTAAAACGTTAGATTCATAATAATAATTTGTCCCAACTATTAAAGATTTCTCTCCTTGTGCTATAGAATCGATGATTCTACCTAGCTCTGTAGAATAAAAAATCTTTT
>CAZLNI010000025.1:0-7754 GCA_964560995.1 uncultured Muribaculaceae bacterium | reverse complement strand
TTTGTTAGGAATTTGACTTAAAATTTCGTCATCACCAATAACTGTGACGATTCCACTAAATTCTTGGTCCTCCCTTGTACCATGTTGAGTTTCAAGAGACCCAAACCCTTCAACAAAAAAATCTTTAATAACAAAGTCGGCTGAATCTTGGGCACTATATATAATGTGCATAAATTTTGCGAACGAATTAATAAAAAGCTCTTCTTTGGGACCATATTGGCTATCAGCGTGCTTAACTAGCTTACTGACTTTCTCCGTTAATCTAAGCATATCACTTGCTAAATTTCCTATTTGGGTACCCAAAATAATTCGATTGTCGAAAGTGTGGCTGTACTCTTCCTTCATATCTAAAAGTAAAAGAAGTGCATCATTAAATATAGCTATATCGTTTTTATTTAACCCTCGCGGATTGGGACAACCGTCTATATATATATGACTACTCATAATTTCACCATAAATCTCCGCTAAATCTTTTGTCACACTTGCATATCTTTGCTCTAATGTTTCCATAAAACCTCCTAATGCTAATATTCTATCATATACTAGACGTTTTTCAAATGCTTTTCTTCATTTATCGCATAAAGAAATTTATAACACTATTTTATCTCCCTTTTTATAAGTTTGGCATGGACAACGACCTTTTCACTCATATCGTAGCAAGTCGATAAAGTTAATATTTTATCATCTTTGTTTACCGAAACGTTAAAATCCTTGTAACTTCTATTCTTCAACATATTCGCAAAATCCAAAAATTCGCCATCACTTAAAAATTCGTTTTGTAAATAGTCATTCGTCGTCGGAATGCGATATAGACTGAAGATTTGCCAAACTGAATTCTCCGTTGGACTGGAAACTCTAATCAAATAGTTTTCTGGATTGTTTAACCAACCATTTGTAAAGACGTTCCTCAAAGAACCAAACATGGAATTGTCCGCTCTTCCGTGAGCGTAGAGTATCGTGTTCTTGTCGCCATAGGTATTCCGATAGTCCATAAAAACCCATCCTGCTAAATTATAAGATTTGTTAAAACTGTGATTTAGATAATACTCGTTGTCTAAAGCTTGCACAAAAGGGTAGTTGATATTTGTACCTTTGACGTTTATCCAGCCCTTTGTATCAGAATTTATCTTTTTTAGCTCGGTAAAGTCGACATCTATCAAGTCAGTTTTAATATAATCCCAATATGGATCTTCTTCGGGAATATTGTTTTCCCCCTCGATTATTTCGACTTTAGAAGAGTGGGGGACTTCTTCTATTTTTGTTACTTCGTTTATAATATCTATCTGCTTTTTTATCTCTTTGCTGTCAGCTGCCCACTTCACTATATCGAGTCCAACTCGTCCGATATGTATTATAGAGAGCGATAAAATGCACATCACGACGACCATATCCCAACGTATCTTTTTCATCAAATCACCTACGACTATTATATATTATTGTTAAAAAAAATGGAAGTTGGCGTTTTACAAAACTTATAAACTGTGCTATACTTTGTACAATAAGGAGAGTTGAAAAATGAAGAAGAATTTTATTTTTACTATTCTTGTATCTTTGATTCTTTTCCCTATAATTGCGGATGCTAAAGTTAAAATTAAAGACCAAGAATACGACACATTAGAAGAAGCGATATCGGCGCATCAAGAGGGAGATACGTTGACTCTTCTAGACGATTTAGACCTATCTGACCCTAGTTACGGTTCTTATTATAATTGGTTTTTTAAAAAGGGTGCCACCTTAGATTTAAATGGTCACTCGATTACAACTGGAGTTGCCGGTGGGGATCCAAACGCAGTCTGGTTGGGAGACGACATTACGATAAGAAATGGCTACTTTAAAACGAAGACGGATGCGAACTATACCCTCTTTTTAGGAGACTTGACAACCACATATAATATCACTTTAGAAGACATAACAGTTGAAACGGGTATAAACATTTTTAATACTTTAAATGTAACTTTAAAAAATGTCACCGCGACAGGAAAGACATATTATGCCGTCTGGTTAGACGAACATGCCACTGTCACCATCGAAAGCGGAAATTACAATAACCGACTTGGAAAATACGTTTTAGGTGCGACTACATCTAAGCCAGAAGGAGACGAACCAGCTTTTAAAAGCGAACTTACTATTCTAGGCGGTACATTTAAAGCTGAAGAAGATAAACTAGTCCTACCTCCAGGAGAAAAAGGTAAATACTTACCACCGATTATCAAAGGTGGAACATATGACTTTGACGTTTCAAAGTACACTCATGAAGATTACGAATGCAAGAAATCTAAAGACAAATATACAGTCTCTCTAAAAACTTATGACCGTGGCATATTGGTTGATAACGATAACTCTGAAATAAAAATTGCCGTCGATAGTGATGAACTTTCTAAAGTATTATTGGAAAACCTCAAACAACTTTCTAATATTCAAATTGATAAAAAAGACATCGACATACTATTAAATATCGAAGATGTAACGCCTACTGAAGAAATCGAAAACAAAATCCAAAATATAAAGGCGAATATTAAAGTGGACAATTACTTCGACATAACAATAGATATTTTAGATAAAAGTTCAAATAGCATAATAGGAAATCTAACTGAACTCGATAGCAAACTTAGCTTCACTATCGACATCCCAGAGCACTTCATACAAGATGATGGGATCTCTAGAACCTTCTATATTTTAAGAGAACACGAAGGAGAAGTTGAAATACTAGAATCCACTCTATCAGAAGATAAAAAGAAACTGAGCTTCGAAACAGACCGCTTTTCAACTTATGCCTTAGCATACGTTGAAAAGAAGGAAGTCGAAATCGATAACCCTCAAACAAACGACAATCTTCTTTCCAATATCGTTAAATTAGAAGTTTTAGGTGTAACTGCTCTTAGCTGTATGATTTATATTTATAGAAAACGGATCTCTTAAAAAAATAACTAAAAGGCTTTTCAACTCGAAGAGCTCTTTTTTAATAAAAATATTTGCTATTCATTAAAAGCAAATAACAACTCATCAATTTTTTTCCACTTTAAAATAAATAATAATAGTGTATAATAGCTCTGAAAAGGAGGGACAATGCCTATGTTAAACATGAATAACTTAAATGATAGACAGAAAATGATGAATTATTATAGAACTAGTGACATGTTGAATTTGCTATTCTTTTTCCCTCAACTAAGTCCCATAAAAGAATTAGTAATAGTAGAAAGTATAGATGATTATGTAAATAACCGAGATTTTCTAACCAGGTTCAATCAAAATAGAGTTGATACTATAAAGGGAAGAATTCCTATAACAGGCATCGAAAATTTAGGGACACCTAAATACTTTTATGATACCTTAATTAAAGTAAAAGAAAAAGACAAACATGGTGTGTTAGTTTTATTTAGCACTACTACTGAACCTACGGAAAGATATCAACGATGGGCAGGAATATCAGTAGCAGTCAATTTAGGTGAGTATGCAATAATAGACGCTGTGTCAAAAGGATTTGATGGAAGAGAAGTTTCAAAGGGCATCTGCGTTCATGAAAGATACTATATCCCATGGTTTGATTTAAGAAAACTTAGCGTAGAAAATTTGAAACGATATCAAACATATCAAATTAGCAATGAAGCCTACCAGATAACTAGAGCCGAAAGAATAGAGTTTTTAAAATCGCTAGGATTAAATCCAGATGTATTTTCTCGATATATTCCAAAAGACTACCAAGCAATCCCAGATTTTATTTGGTTAGACGTCATTAGAAATCTTCTCAAACAATTAGAAAAAAATGAAGACCTTTTGGCGAGCTATGGCTTCACCAATTTTGGCATTTCTGGGCATACTGAGGGAAATCGCTTCGCTCCTTGGCAAATGTTTGACGAAAAGAGATTTACTTTAACGAAGATTAAGGAAACATCGAAAAAATAAAAATACATAAAATATCACTTAAACTACCCACTTTTTTTTCTAGGATAGATGTGATAAAATTAATTAAACATGCCCGTAACGGGTAAAAGAAAGAAGATGAAACATATGAAAACGATTTTAACTGGCATAAGGCCAACAGGTAACCTACATTTAGGTCACTATTTTGGAGCTGTTATGAATTGGATAAAACTTCAAGACTCATATGATACCTTCATAGAAATAGCTGACGTTCAAGCTTTGACAGACAACTTTGACAATCCAGAGAAAGTTCACAAAAATATAGAAGAATTAGTAATAGATTTACTTGCATGTGGAATAGATCCTAAAAAAGCCCACATATTTTTGCAGTCGGCAGTTCCGGAAATCGCAGAACTTACAGTCTTTTATTCGAACTTAGTAACCATGTCTAGATTATATAGAAATCCGACTGTCAAAAGTGAGATCGCGCAGAAAAAAGCCATATTCGGAAATGATGGCGAAAGTGTTACTTACGGCTTCGTCGGGTATCCCGTCTCCCAAGCGGCAGACATAACTGCCTTAGGCGGAGAACTGGTTCCCGTCGGCGAAGACCAGATGCCACTTATTGAACAATGCCGTGAAATCGTTAGAAAATTTAATAGAATTTACGGCGAAACTCTTAAAGAACCGGAGCCATATCTATCTAAAACACCGAGAATTAAAGGTCTCGATGGCAACGAGAAGATGGGTAAGAGCTTAGGCAATGCCATATATTTAAAGGACTCCGAGGAAGAAATATCTAAGAAGGTCATGAGTGCCGTTACAGATCCAGATAAAATCCAAAAAGATGACCCCGCCCATCCCGAAATTTGTATGGTATATTATTATCACGACATTACAGATAATAAAAACTTAAAAACCGTTCACGATGAATGCGAAAAAGGTGCTCGGGGATGTGTTCAATGTAAGAAAGAACTCGTCCAAAATATCATCGGATTTTTAAAAGATTATAAGGAAAAAAGGAACTACTACGAGAGTCATCGCGATGAAGTCAAAAGAATCCTAGAAGAGGGAACTAAAGAAGCACGCAAAAGAGCTTCCGAGATAACAAAAATGGTCAAAAAGAATATGAGACTAGACTATTTCGACATAGAAAATTAAAAGAAAAGGAAGTAAAAATGGAAGAACAAAAGGAATTAAAAAGTATAGAAATCGAACCGATATCTAAAGATTTTGTGGACTTTGACACTTTCAGCAAATCCGATTTTAGAGTAGTTAAAATCTTAGATTGTAAAGCCGTCGAGAAGAGTAAGAAATTGCTAGAATTCACCCTCGATGATGGAACAGAAAGCCATAGGACGATTTTAAGTGGCATCCACGAATACTATGAACCAGAAGACCTAGTCGGTAAAACAGCTCTCGCTATAGTAAATCTGCCACCCCGCAGTATGATGGGAATCGACTCTTGCGGTATGCTCATCTCCGCCGTTCACAATGAAAATAAAGAGGAAAAGTTGCATCTCATAATGCTAGATGATGACATACCAGCGGGCGCAAAATTATATTGACAAATCCTTAAATGCCTAATAAAAAAAGGCATTTTTTTCTAATAGCAATTGCTTAAAATATATGATATACTTCTTATAAATGGAAGGGGATTTTTACCATGAAAACGATTAATAAAATTTTTTGCGTATTTATAATAACGCTACTTTTAACAGTCTCTGTCAAGGCAGCCTCCTTTAGCGCTAGTGCATCGACTACCACTGTCGCACCCAATGGAGTATTTACAGTATCCGTTGGAGGAGATGCGATAGGTCGAGTAAACTTAAGTGTAGTAGGTGGAACTCTCTCGACGACGAGTGTTTGGGTCGAACAAAACTATCAAACAGTGACCGTCACAGCTGGTTCAAGTGGAACAGTTACGGTGACAGCTACGCCAGTCACAGGATTCTCCGATGCAGATGCAAACATCTATACACCTGGTTCACGTACTGTAAGCATCAACATTGTCTCTTCACCACCGACAACTCCTACGACACCGACAACTCCTACGACACCAACTGTTCCTAGACCGACAGATAATAGATCTAAAAATAACGTTCTTACGGAACTCAAAGTAGATATTGGAACACTAAGCCCTAGTTTCGATGCAAACATTACTGAATACACACTATCAATCATTAAAGACATTAAAGAACTCAATATAGAAGCAAAAGCTCAAGATTCTAAAGCTCAAATCACAGGCATTGGAAAAATAGAATTAAAACCTGGTTCCAATAAAATCGTCATAACCGTCACGGCCGAAAACGGAGCTAAGAAAAACTATACGATTAACACTTATCTAGAAGAAAGCCCTAGTCTCTATCTTTCATATAAAGATAAAGAAATCGGCATAGTTAAAGACTTAAAAGACGTCAAACTAGAAAATTTTATAGGAGAAAATTATACTATAAACGATGAAAAAACTACCGTTTTTAAAAATGGAACTTTATCTCTAATATATGGAATTGACCCAGAAGGACACAAAAATTTCTATCTTTTCGATACTAAAGAGAATCAAATAAAAAATCTCTTTATTCCCATTAACGTAGCTGGCAGGGCGATTTACGTCGTCGATAATGCCTTTGAAAATAAAGAGACGATAACCATTGATAACCACGAAGTCGAAGTAACTAAACTGGATTTAGACGATTATTATATTCTCTATGCTATAGACAAAGACGGTAACGAAATAAAATATGTGTATGAAACAAAGGAGAAGACCCTAGGTCTTTATGCCGAAGAATTATACGCACCAACTTTACCAAAAACGACTACGTTTATAACTAAACTGATTTTAATTTTCGAGAGCTCAGCACTGCTATTCTTTATCTTTTTGACTTATCGCCTATACAAAAGAGGCAGGAAATGAAAAAGCTCATTAAAACATTTTTAACTATTCTTTTATGCTTCTCTTTGAGTTCTACGTATAGTTTTAATTTATATAAGACTCCTTTAAGCACAGCTAATAGCTATAATTCGCTTGCAAACTACAATGAACTTTACGGAATCGAAAGAGAATATAGCCCACAAATTGCTCTCAACTATAGCACAAAAGAATCTGATACTTTAAAACTCAAATACTTAGCGGTCTTCATAGAATTTGCCGACAGCGAAGATTTAGTAGTAAATCACCTCGATGATTCACAAAGTATAAAAAATGCTGAGACAATGCTAAATAGTGACGAACTATTTCAAATGAGTGGGCCACTAGGTACCGTAGAAGTTCCATCTTTCAAAAAATATTACGAGATGCAAAGTTATGGAAAACTAATCATAGAGACGGAAATCTTTCCCAAAGAAAACGGTCAAATAATTTCTTATAAAGATTCTAATCGGGAAGATTATTACAAACCTTATAGTTCTACAAATCCGATAGGCTATAAAAATGCCGATGAGTCTCTAAGCAGAGAAACAGAATTGATAGACAGGGCAATAGAATATGTTTCTAACCAGATTAAAGACGCTGGAATCCTTCCTTCCGAAATCGATACGGGCTCGGACGATATAGTCGATGCCATTTCATTCTTTATCGAGGGTAGAGACCCGATAAGCGCTCATGTAGGTTGGGGAGATTTGCTGTGGTCTCATAAAATAGATAACTACGGCCTTAAATCGACCATTTTAGGTAAAAGGGTAGTCGCGTACAATCTTCTTTATACATATGACTATACTATGACTGCGGGACTGTTTTCCTTAAACCGAGGAACGTACGGCACGATAATTCACGAATTTGGTCATACACTCGGTCTTGCGGACCTCTATCGTTTCGACCATTCGGGAAGCGAACCTGTCGGATTTTACGACGTAATGGGAAGTTCGAGCGGCTCTAATCCTCAAAACCTCTTGAC
>CAZLNI010000024.1:0-14672 GCA_964560995.1 uncultured Muribaculaceae bacterium | reverse complement strand
ATCTTTAGGATCGAGGATTGCCTTTCTCATTCTAATTGCATCGGGAGTTACTTCGACATACTCATCGTCTTCGATAAATTCTAAAGCTTCTTCTAAACTGAACGTACGAGGTGTTACTAAAGCAATCGCTTCGTCAGCAGATTTACTTCTCGTGTTGGACATCTCCTTATTCTTACAAGGATTGACGTTTAAGTCGTTGTCGCGATTGTGGATACCGATTATCATTCCGACATAGACATCCGTCTGTGGTCCTACTATAAGTGTACCACGTTCTTGCAAGTTAAACAATGAGTAACCGAGCGTTTTGCCGGTTTCCATGCTAACTAATACGCCATTTTTACGCGTAGTTAACACTCCAGCATATGGTTTGTACTCATCGAAACTGCGAATCATAGTACCTTCACCTTTAGTATTCGTAATAAATGCACTTCTATACCCGATTAGTCCTCTTGTTGGAGCAGAGAATTCCATATGAGTAAAGTTTTCCGAATCGGAGCTCATGAGAAGGAGCAGTCCTTTTCTTTCTTGTAAATCTGCAATTACTGTGCTCGCGTAATCGTTAGGACAATTGACGATGACGGTTTCAAACGGTTCGTATTTTTGACCATCTCTTTCTTCGAATAAGACTTGAGGCTTACTGACGCATAGTTCATAGCCTTCGCGGCGCATATTTTCTAATAGTATTGATAGATGCAATTCACCTCGTCCACTTACTTTAAAGCCATCAGCTCCACTCATCTCTTCGACTTCTAGGCCGACGTTTGTCTCAAGTTCGCGTTCTAATCTTTCTCTTATATGTCTAGTAGTCAAGTATTTTCCACTGTTTCCTGCAAAAGGTCCAGAGTTGACTAAGAAATTCATACTAAGCGTCGGTCTTTCGATTTCGATTGGTGGAAGAGGCTCGACTGAACCACTTTCGCAGACCGTATCTCCTATCGATATGTGTGAGCATCCTGCTATAGTTACGATGTCGCCGTAGAAAGCTTCCGTCTTCTCTACTCTTTTAATGCCTTCTTCGACAAAGAGTTTTGATATACGGAAGTTGGTAACTTCACCGTTATTTTTTACGAGAGTAACTGTCTCACCACTTTTGACTTTACCTTTTGTGATGCGCCCTACTCCCAATCTTCCGATGTAATCGTCATAGTCTAGATTAGAAATCTGAAGTTGTAGTTTATCATCGACGTTCCCTTTATATGGTTCGCATTGTTTCAAGACCGTTTCTAAAAGTGGCGCGATAGAATCTGATTCCTCATCTAGAGATAACTTAGCAATTCCGTCTCTCGCCGTACCATAGACGATTGGGAATTCGAGTTGTTCGTCGGAAGCATTTAGTTCGCAGAACAAATCGAAAGTCATGTCGACGACGGCTTCTGGTCGAGCATCTTTTTTGTCTATTTTGTTGATAAACAGTATAGGTCTTAGGTTCTGTTCTAGAGCTTTTTTTAGGACAAAACGCGTCTGAGGCATAGGACCTTCGGCAGCATCGACGATGAGTATGACCGTGTCGACAGTTCTGATGACTCGTTCAACTTCAGATGAAAAGTCAGCGTGTCCTGGCGTATCTACTATATTTATTTTATAGTCTTTGTATTTAATCGAACAGTTTTTAGAATAAATGGTAATCCCACGTTCTCTTTCTAAGTCGTTCGAGTCCATGACGCAGTCTTTTACTTCTTCATTGGCACGAAATACGCCGTTTTGATTTAGTAATGCATCGACAAGAGTACTCTTACCCGCATCGACGTGAGCGACGACAGCTATATTTATTATTTTGTCCATAAAAGTCACTTCTTTCCATCAATAAAGGATACTATACATGGTCTAAAATAGCAAGCAAAAACTGCCTTTTAGGTGTAAAAAAGAAGGAGATAATTCCTTAAATATGATATTATTTGGATGATAATACGTGAGGATGGCGAAAGTGACGAGCAAGATGAGGAAGCCAAATATAGAAAGAGTTTCTAGTTTTTTTGAGGGCTCTAGTTTTATTAAAGAACTTAGGAATAGCCCAACCGCGATGGAAAAGGTGTATATGGCAATGGTTATTATTAGGGAGTCTTGACCTTTTAAAACGAGAAAGTATACAGGAGTAAATATCGATAAAACTAAAGTGATGCATAGGATACAGGCGACGAGGTTGTTGAAAAAGGGCGTGTTACTATCCTTATAAAACAGTTTTTCTATACAGACCCATGTGAAGAAAGCTAGTAGTATCATCTTGTTGTGTTCAAAAATCGACTCGTTTATGGGAAACAATAACGAGGTAATAAAGTTGGGGAATTGTTTATAGATGTTGTGGTATAGTGTGCTTGTAGCTAGGATGACTACAGTGCCGATAAGCA
The DNA here is from genome assembly GCA_964560995.1 of uncultured Muribaculaceae bacterium. GTDB lineage: Bacteria > Bacillota_I > Bacilli_A > RF39 > UBA660 > RUG11867. The sequence continues at coordinate 12,327 of CAZLNI010000024.1, read as the reverse complement.
ATTTAATTTTATTTTTCATGTCGTTCCTTTCTAAGAAAAAAAGAAGTTTTTATTCAACTTCTCTTATTTTATATATAGTTCCTTCTCGCGTATCGACGAGTTCAATTCCACGCGCGGCTAACTCATCTCTTATTCCGTCCGCTTCGGCAAATTTATGCTCTTTTTTATATGCGGCGCGTTTTTCGATTAATGCCATGATTTCTTCGTGTTGAGGATGTTCTGTTTCATGGTATTCGCTGATAAGGTTTAGACTTAGCACTTTATCGAACGATCTTATGAGGTCGAGTTTAGTCGTACCGTTTAGGCTGTCGTCCTTTAAAACATCGTATAGCACGGTTAAAGCGTTTGCTGTGTTTAAGTCGTCTTTTAGAGCTTCCATGAATTTTTCGTTGTAGTCGTTAAACGCCAACTCTTGGAATTCTCCATCGGATTTTATCATCGAGATGCGGTTAAGCAATTTCAAGTATGCGGTTTCACTTGCTTTGAGGGAGTCGAAAGTGAATTCGAGTATTTTTCTATAGTGACTATTTAAGCACATATAACGATATGATAGAGGATTGTAGCCTTCCTCGATGAGCGTGCTTACGGTGATTATATTCCCGCGGCTTTTGCTCATCTTAGCTTCTTTAACGTTTAAGTGTTCGCCGTGAAACCAGTAGTTGCACCATTTGTGACCGAGATAGCTTTCGGATTGGGCGATTTCGTTCGTATGATGGGGAAATATATTGTCTACTCCACCGCAGTGGATGTCCAAGTATTCGCCTAAGTTTTTGATGCTTATACCAGTACACTCGATATGCCAACCGGGATAACCGACTCCAAAAGGGCTATCCCATTTGAGTTCTTGGTCTTGGAATTTGCTCTTAGTAAACCAGAGGACGAAGTCACTTTGATTTCTTTTGCCTGTGTCCTCTTCGACTCCTTCGCGGACTCCGACGACCATCTCATCAGCTTTGTGGTTAGTAAGTTTATAGTAGTCGTCTAGTTTTGTGATGTCGAAATAGATGTTACCACTGGATTCATATGCATAACCTTTTTCGAGAAGACGCTCAATTATCTCGATGTAGAAGTCGACGTTGTCGGTCGCTTTAGAGATGACATCGGGTTTTCTGATGTTCAGTTTTTCACAGTCTTTAAAAAACTCTTTCGTGTAAAAGTCGGCAATCTCTAAGACAGATTTATTCTCTTTAATAGCACTGTCGACCATCTTATCAGTGCCAGAGTCCGAGTCGCTCGTCAAGTGGCCGACGTCGGTGATGTTCATTGCTCTTTGGACATAGTAGCCCAAGTATTTTAAAGCTTTCTCTAAGGTGTCTTCTGCGATATAGGTTCGTAAGTTACCTATGTGGGCATAATGGTAAACCGTCGGTCCGCACGTGTACATCTTGACTACTTCGGGCGTATTTGGAATAAATTCTTCTATTTTATGGCTCAATGTGTTATATAATTTCATATGTGTCACTCCATCTCGATTTTATCAAATATTCGCGTATATTACTATACTTTTGAGAGAAGTTTACTAATTTTGTACTTATTTAGTTCTTTTTGTATACCTCTAAATCCTTGAGTATCGATTTTAGCTTTTTCTAATATTTCGTCTATTTCTTTCTTAGTAAGAGTCAGATTACCGCATTCTCTTTTTATAAATCTGCGAGCAGATGTCATGTCGACTCTTTTTAATCTGATTATCTTGTCTAAGCGAGATTTCAATTCATCGTTTAAGAGGGCTTTCTCTTCTTTGACTTCTCCATTAAAGCCTATGAGCCCATGAGAAAATGTATTCGTCGTCATTATAAAAGTCGAATTTTCAAAGTGTAATATTTCACCTTTGGTAGTGCTTATGAAACCTCTTTCTAATATTTCTAAAAAGAGCTTTTGTACTTTAGGAGAGGCTTTTTCTATTTCGTCTAAGAGTATTAAAGAATACGGGCGGTCTTTTAACTTCGAGAGCAAACTTTCGTCTTCGTAGCCGACGTAGCCTTGAGGGGAGCCAAGCAATCTGTTTATCGCTGTCTCTTGTGAGAGTTCGCTCATGTCGAGTCTTAAAAATCTTTTTTCGCCAAAAAGGTTGTTAGCTATTTCCTTAGCTAAGAAGGTCTTGCCTGCACCGGATGGTCCTTCTAAGAGGATAGAAAGAGGTCGCGTATTATCGAAGAGATATTTTTCTTTTAGGGAGTCACATATTTCTTTTATCGCGTCATCTTGTCCATAGACGTGGCTTTTGATGACATTAGGAAGTTTTATAATGGCTTCGCTCCAGCTGTCTAGGACGGGGATGTTCGCCCTGTATTCGATGACTTTCTGAATATCCTTTTTGGTTATCTCGATCTTATTCGTGTTTTCGGTGAGGTCTTTTATACAGAGTTCCGTCTCTAGAGCTTCTTTGTACTTCTTGTTGTGGAGGAATTTTTCTTTCTTTTTCTGTAGTTCCGTGAGGGCATTGCGCTTGTTCGGGCGAGATAACTGGACGTGGGCACAGACGGAGTCTAATATGTCTATCGCTTTGTCGGGGTTGTAACGGTTATAGATATATTTTTCCGACAGTTTTAAAATGTCCTTTATATTTTCGTTCGAAATGATGACATTGTGGTGGCTCTCATAATTAGATTTGATGTTCTTTAAAATGTATTCGGTATCTTTTAACGAAGGTTCTTCGACGTTTATTATTTGGAAGCGACGGTCGAGAGCTTTATCTTTGTAGATAGTGTTTCTATATTCTTTAAAAGTAGTCGCGCCTATTATCTTGAGTGTTCCTCTTGCCATATACGGCTTTAAGATGTTCGCGGCGTCGATTGCGCCTTCTGCTCCTCCACAGTTGACGAGAGTATGTATTTCGTCTATAAAGAGAATTATATCGCGATTTTCGACGACTTCTTTGATTATCTTATTGAGCCTATCTTCGAATTCTCCTCGATAACGAGTACCCGAAATGAGACTGCCCGTATCGAGTTCGACAACTTTATATGCGGATAAGGCATCTGGCACGTTTCCAGTTTCGATGCGACGGGCGAATTCTTCGACGATGGCTGTCTTGCCGACACCGGCCTCTCCTAATAAGAGAGGGTTATTTTTATTCTTTCTTAAGAGAATCTCAATCAAGTTGTCTATCTCTTTTTCTCTTTTATATATGTGTTCGTCGTTTTTAGTATTTAGGACTTTTCCTATTTCCATGAGGACAGAAGATTTAGTTCTCTTGGCAGCACTGTTTTTGTGGGTCAACTCGTTATATATTCCTTCTATATCGATATCCATGTTCATGAGTATGCGAATACCGACCCCTTCTCCTTCTTCGAGCATGCCGATAAGTAAGTGTTCTGGGCGAACGATCTTGTCTCCCTCTTCTTCGGCTTCATCTATGGCATCTGTGATAATTCGCTTTAAAAGTGGCGTGTAAAGTGCCAATTCGCTTTTTTTATGAGCGATTCCTACTATAGATATTAATTGCCTTTTAAAGTCTTCATAGGTAAGAGAGAAGTTTTTTAACATGCCCTTTAAGCTGCTCATCTTCAAGATTGCCAAAAGCATATGTTCGCTTCCTACATAAGGATGGTTGAGTTCGAACATTTCATTTTCGGCTTGTTTCAATATCTTTTTAACTTCTAAATCAAAATTGTTTTTCATTAATATCTCCCTTTCTTCCACTATTTTATAAGATGGGTTGCAAAAAATAAGTCTTATTTTGGAGTAGACGCGAATATTATTGTAAAGAGGTGACTAATATGAATGGGACTTATTATCAGAACCCTACTTTTCCTACAGAAGAGGGAAATATGCCGCCGATGAATAACTATACTTCGAATATAGTAAACGTCGACGATGCGAACAACACTTTGCCAATGGAACAAAGCTATATCGAAAACATCCTAAGATTAAATCGCGGGAGTCATGCAAAAGCTTACATCTCGTTTCCGGATTCTGTAAATTGGAAAGATAAAATATTCGATGGCATAATCGAACAGGCTGGAAGAGACCATCTCGTCATGAGTCTAGATGATGGAAGATGGGTATTGATTCCGATGATTTACTTAGATTATGTCGAATTTGACGAGAAGATAATTTATAGACCAAGCGAACTTAAAAAGAACTAAAAAAAGAATTGTTCATGTGAAGTGAAACAATCCTTTTTTATTTGAGTTTTAACGTGTATTGTTTATTGCGAACGGTGAAAATAAGCTCGACGTTTTTGGCATTTAGTGCCTTTTCGTCTACTTGGAGTATATATTGTTCTGTGATAGAACGCGGTGTCGCATCGATGACTGGCGCAATCTTATCGTCGTATTTTATTTGGGCGAACGCCTCGAAGAAGGACATCGACTGTTTGCCATTTTTCTTGAAGGCAGAATTATTATCGAGTATCAATTGACCTTTTAATACTAAGAGTTTCTTGGCCTTCGCGACATCTGCTGTGACGACATCTGTCGCATTATGACAGTTCGTCCTTATACAGGCTTCGTATTTATAAGTGACTTTATTCGAAAATTCGTAATCGTTTACCATGAGAGAAGTATTTCCTAAGATGGAATCGTACATTTCGATGTGGTCATCTATCGAGTAGGTTCCTGCATCTTCGAGGTCGATATATTGAAGAGGTCTCAGCGCGACTTTCTTTTCTTTAGAATTCATCGTGCCCGCTTTATAATTTACTTCGTCTATGATTCTAAGGGTGTACTTCTTGGCGACGTCTTTTTTCTCGAGTTCATAGACTAATATATAGTCTGTCGTCTTGCCGTTTTCTATCTTTTCTTTGGCGTAGCCAGGTCCTAAGTCTACAAAGTGAGTGTTTCTGGTTAGTGTCGGATAAGCTCTTCCCGACTTCGTCTCTAGGACATAGCTCGGAAGATTTAGGACTGTCGAATAGCCGCTTTCGTTTATAAAGGTGATATTGACGACTAAAAAGTATTTGCCTTCCGAAATGATGTCGCCTTTATAATCGACGTTGGTAAGATATGAATTCGATACTTGTAACGTTAGGTTGTTGGCGTGTATGCGTTGATTCTTATTGTACGTTCGGTTGTACACGGTGAAATTTAAAATGGTCAATATGAAGAGTATTCCACATGTCAGTCCCATTAAAATCGTAAACATGAATTTGTTTTCTAAGATGTAATATTTGAATTCCCTTAGTCTCCTTCTCAAATAGCGAAAATACTTATAGGAATCTATACCAAAGATAAATTCGAATTCTTCGTTATCTTCTTCGGATATGTCGAGTTCTTTTAAGTCTTTAGAGAAGTTGAATTTCTTTATGTCGAAGCCGACTCCACGAATAAGGCTCAGTATGAAGAGGATGGCTTGAGGGATGAGTATCAGCAAGGTTATATCCCGTATGACCATCGCATTTCGAATCGACAGTTGTCTCGTCTCCATCGATTTAAAGAGTACAAAATAGAGTATTAATCCTATAAAATATAAGATGTAGTATGTGCTCAGACCGACATATAGGTTTTTCGGTTTGTCTTTTTTCTGCATGAGCAGGAACATGGCTAGTGAAAACGCCGTGATGATGATGGCTACTAAAAACATAAATATCGTTATATAGTTGCTAGGTATGGCATCCCCTAGAGTTGCATAGACGTTGTCGACGTATCTACTGAAAAAGTTGTATAGATTGAACGTTCTAAAGAATAGGTAGCCGATGAGGACAGTAAGTACTAAGTGTATCAACCTAAAGTTTTTAATCAAGAATGCGTAGGGCTTTTTTAATATCACCGTTCACCAACTCCGTTTCATTATAATTATATATTAAGAATTATTAAATGTAAATATTGTAAGTTTAAAGATTTGTATTTAATCAGAAAAATATACCGTCGGTTGGCGATATATTCATAAAGTTTTTTACTTTGTATTTTGGATTTCTACTACTGAAGCAGTGTTCAAAGATTCGGCAATCGTACGCATCTCATCTTGAGTTAAGTAAGTACTCGTCAAGTAATAGTTGGTATTGTTGCTTTGCCATTCGAGCGAATTAGATCCTAGAGCTCCGATGGCTGTGCTTAAAAATAATGGGTCGCCATATACGCTCGTTATTTCCATCTCTTTTGAAGTTGTGGCTGCTTCTTCGATTATCATAAACGGTTTTGCCCCAGCGTAGGTCATGATAACGCGGTCTCCATTGTCAGTTGCGACAGTGTCTTTCGTGGATAAATGCGTATCTTCTGGTAAATATAGTGGATAGATAACGTCTTTAAGAACGCCTGTCTCAGTTGAATCCGTATTCGTCTTACATGCCGAATCATCTTCTTCGCAGTTCGTAATAAGCGAGTCTAATGAGAAATTGCTGTCGTCAAATTTAACAGAGTATTTTATAGAATTAAATTTCATTCTGATTATAGCGTTGCCGTCTTTGTTCAAGACTTGGACTTCTTTCAGTTCTCCGTTTTTATTAAAATATATCTTTTCTGTTTTCAGACTGTTGTTGTTAGGATAATTGACATTTGCGTTTACTATGTAGTAATCTTCGTTTTCGTCGACTAAAGGTTTTTCGGTGCTTTCTATGTCTTTGAGTAACGACTTCAAAAGATAACTTTGGCTACTGTTGTTGGGCCACTCGCTTTGGAATTTAAAACTTTTATTTAAAGCAGGAGTAACGACATAAACTGATTCTCCGTCCTTTAATATGACCTGTTCGTGGTCGTTCGTTTTATTTAAGAGAGTAACTTTATAGTATTCGTCGTATTTGTAGTCGACTTTGACGTCGTAAGTAAAAGTCTCTTCATTAGATACTATTTCCATCGATCCTTCTACCTGGTAACTCTTCGTGCTGTTTACTTTGTCTTTAAATTTTTCTATGATATTAGCCGATTTCGTTTTGCCACATCCACATATTGTTAAGACTGCTAAGATGGCAAATAAAAATTTAAACTTTTTCATAAAAACTTCCTTTCTAAATAATTATAGTTATGAGGATGAATTTTTAGTATAAAAAAGTTTAATTTCTTTTTTGGGGGAAGCGATTTAGGTAATGCTCGTATAAAATAGCTGAAGCAGTTATGACGATTCCTATGGCGAGGTATATTAGTGAAAATTGGGTGAGCGTTTTTTCGGCAATTCCTTCGATTATGCTTTTTGATAACAGAACAGCCGCTTCACTTAGGTGTGATTTTATTTTGTTTAGAAGGACGTTTTTGGCAAGAAAGATTAACGATATGGCTAAGAGCAAAGAACCACCAAAGAGGTTGGCAGTTTTTTTAAAGTCTCTTAAAATGATAAACAGGATAAGCAAAAGAAAGAAGAGCCCGATGTTTATGAGAAGATAGATGGACCTATTGGCGACGACATTGTGGACATTTCTAAATAGAACGACTTCTTCATATGGGAGATTGATTTTTTCGCTTATGTTTCGGACAGTTTCTTGGGCTGCTTTCAGTTCACTCTCGCTTACTTTGGAGTAGTCTACTGTTTGTAAGCTTGGGAAGCTGTTTTTGTGAAATACGTAGTTCGCATAGTCATCGATATATTTTAGAGATATCTCTTCGGTTGTCTGGTCTGTCGATACTTCTTCTATTTCGTTAAGTAACCGTTGAGCATCGACAGGTTTTGTCAGATTGACAACGTTATAGTGAAGAAGCGTAAAGCCAAATTGGATGATTACTACTAAAGTTATAGTTAAAAATAAAAGAGAAGCAATTGTACCTCTCAAAATTTTGCATATTTTATTTTTCATAGCCCACCTTTATTTATATGATGGGCAGTTTCATCTATTTTATTAATTATTTTTTTGGATAGCTTTTTCTGTCGTAACGTAGTCAAGCCAGTAAGTGAACGCGAATATAAATATGAATTCTATCGCAATCGTTACGGTGTAGCTTAGCCATGGGGTCGTTTCGATCAATTGAGGATAGCCTTTGATGAAGAGCATTGCCAGAAGATCGAGAATGGATACCAATGTAGCGATGAAAAGTGCATCTTTAATATAGTGTCTCTTGCGGGCCTTTTTGGCTTCTACAGTTTTCTCAACTGGGAGTTTTGCTCCTAATAGGGATGTAATTCCTGTATCGTCGTTATTCGCAGTTTGTTCTAGAACGGGAGTTACTATTTCCTCTGTGTTGTGAAGTTCTTTGACGATTTCTGGTGTCGTCTCTTCCAATGTTATAGTTCCATTTTTAGTCGGTTTTACTGTTTTTGGAGCAGTCTTTTTAGTTGTCTTTGGAGAAGATGCCGTTTTCGTCTTAGTAGCGGTTTTTTTAGTAGCTGGCTTTTTTGGAGTCGCTTTTTTGGTAGCAGTCTTCTTTGCGCCTGTTTTAGATTGAACTACTGTAGTGCTTTTTGGACTAGATGCTTTCTTTGGAGTAGTTGCCTTTGTCTTTTTAGCTGGTTCTGTTTTAGTGGTTGTGCTCTTTTTTGGAGCTGTTTTTTTATTAGTCGTCGTTTTTGTTGTATTCTTTTTAGTAGTACTCTTAGTTTTTTTATTATCAGTTGCCATATATTATCACCATAATGATTATAGCATGAGTGTGATTAAAAATCTAGCAATTTTTAAATTAATTGTGGTCATGTGAGAATATTAAAAATAACTGGAAATGAGAAAAATTGAATTGACTCGGTAAAATAATAGTAGAAGGATATTTTTTCTTCGTAGAAAGGAGGAACTCATGTTTAGCTTTATAATCGACCAGATTAAGTTTTTATTTTATAGGATATGGGAATATTTCGATTACCGTTCTAGGTAAATCATATCTCGTGTGTTAGCTGTGGTGTGTAATAGTTAGCGCACTTTCTTTTTATGCGATTTTGGTTTATACTTTATGTAGGATGTGAAAATATGATAAGGAATCGGATTCGACGGGGAATATATTTTGTTTTTATCTTATTGTTTTCCTTTGTCTTGGTGGGTTGTGAATTCGATTTGCCAGCTTTTCAAGTTGAAAACGTTAGTTCTTTCGAGTTGAGCGAGGTACCCGAATATTTTGGAGAAGATTATGTCATAATTAACGATAATAAAACCGACTTTGACGAGGAGCATAAAATGGGACCTGTATTTGAGATTTATGGTCCTTTGGATAAATTGGGGCGTTGCACTTACGCTTTTGCTAAAGTCGGAGAAGAAACGATGCCGTCTCAAGAAAGAGGAAGTATTGGAGGTGTTAAGCCTAGCGGTTGGCACACAGTTAAGTACGATATCGTAAGTGGGAAATATTTATATAATCGGTGTCATCTTATCGGCTATCAATTGACAGGTGAAAATGCGAATGAAAACAATTTGATTACGTGTACGAGGCAGACTAATACAAGAGCTATGTTAGAGTTTGAAAATCGAGTCGCTAAATATATCGAAGAGGCAGGTAATCACGTTTTATATAGGTCTACTCCTATATTTTATGAAGACGATTTAGTCGCCAGAGGGATACACCTCGAAGCTTATTCTGTTGAAGATGATGGGGACGGGATAGAGTTTAATGTCTTTTTGTATAATGTTCAAAAGGGAATCATAATCGACTATTCTACTGGTGAGAGTGCCATAGAAAGTGAGTGAAATTAATAAAAAAATTATCCTATGTTCTTTTACTTATAGGATAATTTTTTTTAGTTTGTTTTATATAGTGGCATTTTGGATAATTAGCACATCCGATGAAAGTGCCGTATTTTCCTTTGCGTTTAACTAGTTTGCCACCGCACTTTGGGCAAATCATCCCCTTTTCAAAATCTTCTTCTGTTTTGTTGCTTTTACCAAGATTGCATCTATCGCATAAGGTTTGTAGATTGCTCATAACGGTTTTTCCGCCTTCTGAAACGGGAATAATATGGTCTACGTGAAGTTTTGCCCCGTCTTTAGCTGTTACGCCACATATCTGACAAGTATAATTATCTCTTTTTAAGACATTATAACGGATATCGTCATTCATTATTCTTCTTTCTTGTTTTTTAGTCTCTGCAAATTTGTTTCCATTTTGCCATTCTTTATATATATTAACTAAGTCGTTAAAGGTAAGATGAAAGTGTTTACTGACATTTACTCTTCCTCCATAACTTTGATAATAAACTTCTAAATTTAAGTCGATTAAGAAATCTTCTTTTTTATGAATTATATTATTTATAACGCGATTTTCAATTTTTTGGAATTTTTTTAAAGAATACTGGCTTTCATTTGGCGATTCACAATTAATTATTTTTTCTACTTCGTTTATATAGTTATCAAGCATATCAATGTTGTACAGAGCATTTTCTATATCCGATCTTAAAGAATTTAGGTTATTTTCTATGTGATATTTAATGATACTAGATGCTGTGACTCTATCTAAGCTTTTTCTGGAGTATTCTCTTTCTGTAATATTACGTTTTACTTTTGTTATTTCTTTAAAATTGTACGACTCATTGAGATTAACTATTTTTTGAATTTTTAAACTAACTTTAGATACTTCATCGTTTTCTTTTTTGATAATTCTTTTTATTACGAAAAAGTAAACTGGTACTGGTAATATCCAAAATACTAGACTGATATTTGTAATAATCTGTTCATCTAGAGACGTTAAACTTAGGAGCGCGGAAACCGAATAATAACTAATATAACAAGAAATAATTATCAATAAGATTATTTGCCACTTTTTCATACTTATAAACACCTCTCTGTCGCATATTATATCATAATTTGTAATCATTTCCACTTTTTTCCAAATTCAAAAAAAGAAGCTTTAAATAACTTCTCTTATTATTATGGTAAGAGTATCTTTTGACCGATTGATAATGTATTAGATTTTAAGTTATTGAGGTCTTTTATTCTTTCGACAGTTGTTGCATTGGCGAGCGCGATGCCGTATAAGGTGTCACCAGCTTTAACGGTATATGTGTTATAGCCATTTCCACTCGGAATAATTAGTACTCTTCCTATCGTTAAATTGTTTGAAGTCATATTGTTTGCACGTTTTATTGCGTCGACTGTAGTTCCATAAGTTCGTGCGATGGCATAGAGAGTGTCACCAGCTTTGACTGTGTGAGTTGTTTCGTTAGGTTGAGGTTCAAGATTTTTGATTTTTAATTTCTGGCCTATTGACAACAAATTCGACGTTAGGTTATTTAATTTCTTTAATTCATCGACTGTCATACCAAATCTATTTGCGATGGCATACAGACTATCTCCACGTTTTACTGTATATACTGAATTATCTTCTGGTTCGGTTGGAATAACTGGCTGATTATTAGAAGTTAGTTTCAATGTTTGTCCGACTGTTAATGCATTGCTAGTTAAATTATTTATTTTCTTAAGTTCATCGACAGATAGACCGTTATTTTTGGCGATGGTCCAAAGTGTATCACCTGCTTTTACAACATAGTATTTAGTTGCAGAGCCTGCTGGCGGCGTATACGGAAGATTTTTATAATCCATAACAGCGCGTACCACTGCTTCAGCGTAGTTTTTATAGTTATTTTTCAATTTATTAGCGTCGTTTGCATTGTCTAAGAAACCATATTCAACAATCACAGCCTCTGTGTTAGGAGTATCTCTTAGAACGTAGTAGTAATCTTTTGAAGGATTGCTTGGAAGGCGACGTTGATAGTTTTTTCTGATAAGCTGCCCTTCTTGAGCTAAGTTATTAAGTATTTTTTGAGATAGAACATCGTTATTGCGAAGGGCGTATATTACTTCTGCACCTTCGCCACCTGGCGATAGTCGATGTGTAACTAATTAATTATTTTTTTGATGGTTTGTTTATAAGTTATATTTAATTCAATTTGAGGTATATAATTCATTAAACTAATAAGAGCTTTTTTTTCTCTTTGATATTTTTCTCCTCCAAAAGAATCTGAATAATATACTCTCTTTTTATCTACATAAGGGCAATCTAAATACATAGTAAGTTTTCTTAGAATGCTATCAAAAGTATCATTCTCTTCTCCTATCTTTGTATTCAATAAGTTATGATAATTATTTAATTTATTATCTGTGATGTCAGTTATTTTTTTTGAAAATTGAACATAATTTCCATGTAAAAGTTCAGTATAAAATAATAAGTCAACATATTTTAACGTTAGTAAAAAAATTATAAATATAGATTGTTCTAATGACCATAAATCATCAGTATTACTCAAACTTTTATACTTATTCACAAATTCGTTAAAAATTTTCTTACTATCCCTAGTAGATACATTTAGTATTTCAAATATTTTTGCAGATTGTTTAATTATGCCATCAAGTTCTTTAATATTGTTAATGTCTATGGTTTCATAAAAATCTAAAGAAAACAAATTATGTTGATAATCGAAAAATTTACTAAAATATTTTGCGCTATCCATACCTTGACCATATATTGTTTTTGCAGATTCTTGTAACTGTATTTTATCAACCGCTATAACAAACACACAGTTATCAACATCAAAAAAAATTTTAAAAAA
>CAZLNI010000023.1:0-15246 GCA_964560995.1 uncultured Muribaculaceae bacterium | reverse complement strand
ATAAAATTATAATCTCGCTGGTAAATTTGTCGAAGGGTTCGTTTTAGAAGACGCCGCCAACTTTATGGTAAAAACTAAAACGGCATATTATGATACTTGGAAACATCTGCGTACTAAAATGGAAGATGTCCTAAAAACTCACAACTTCGATACAAAATGCAAAACGGAGTTAGAAAAATCTTTTATACAATATTTACAACAAAAATACGAAAATACTAATTACGACATAGATGCAATAGATATAATAAGCGAAAGAACCGAATTTGAAAAGAGGAATTAAATAGAAATGATGTCCGAAGAAATTAAGAATAATCTTGAAAAAGTTTTATCAAGTGAGGAATACAAAAGCATCAAAAATCGTACCTTTCACTTGGGAATATTTACTGAACCATATTTGACTTATATGTTAGAAGGCAAAAAGACTATCGAATCTCTAGTCCAAAGTCGAAGTTAAAAGCTATATGTCTATAAACTGGAAAAAATAAAAGAATATTGTTGAATATAAACAATAAAAACTAAATATAATAGAAATACGATAGTATTGACAAAAAAACAAAGATTTGATACTATTGTATTACCGGAGAGAAATCTTGTCAGGTCTACACACAAGTGATGAACGTGAGTTTAATCGTATTTCTAAATACGACACCTTGGGTGGGAAACTATCCTTAATGGATAGTTTTTATTATGGTAAAAACAATTTGACATTTAAGTATTCTAGCTTTTTTAACATTGTAAGATTATCTAAATTCGATAATATGATTCTTCTCGTCTCACCAGCTATAAAGTCTGAAGCTTGAATTGATATGTGTTTATGAGATAAAACATACATAAGGTCAATATTTAAAATTGAGAAAAGAATAGGCTTGTGTATTTTATTATATTCTAAATTAATCATACCAACTTTTAATTCTTTTTCGATATCTTTTACAAATGCTCTATTAGTATTTGTTGCAGTTGCTTGTTGATCAATTCGAATGATCAATTTAACAGGTGAATTCGGGTCTATTTTTCCATCTTTGATTAACTTGTCGATGACCATTTTTATAATGATTCTTTGAGTGTAGTCTCTATATCTTCCACGTGATTCTTTATCATTCATAATAGATGTATTAACCCTTTTATTATCTATAATAACTGCAAAGCAAGTTTCCTTTTTTATTAAATTCCATAGCCATCTTTTATGCTGAGTTTTAATATTTGTGTCCTTTATTTCTGGACAAATATGCGAGCATCTCGACAAATCAGAACGACAATAGCTACACTTTATTTTATTTAATATACTTTTATATTTACGTCCAAAATTTTCTTGTTCTAGTTTATTAGTAAATACGATTCCACCATAAATACAGCATTTATCATTTGGATGTAGTACACCAGAATCGTCCATATTTATATATATTTCTTGATAGTTTATTTTCATGAGTCCACCAGCTTTCTTTAATTTTAAAAAATATTGTACCACATTTCTGATAAAAAATCTTAGATTTTAATATCATAAAAAATAGACAGATTTATTATGACGATTTTCTTAAAGTAGAATATATCAGTACGATTAAGCAAGACAGCGAAAAATAATAGAAACTTAAATCTTTCCTGTTCATTTAAAGTAAACCCTCGATAAAACACTATAGAAATATTTAAAAATAAGTTATAATTGTTATATGAAAAAGAGGGTAAAGTTATGAAGAAGCGAATCTTAAAAGTTTTTCTATTTATTATTTCTGTTTCACTGATCACCTTTGGAACACATAAGTTAGTTAATTACGTTATAAACTACAAAGAATTGGAACGAATTCAAAACGAGTTAACCGAACGAGAAAACGAATTTGAAGCATCGATGGAAGCCTATGAGAAATCTCTCGAAGAGGAGAAAAGCGAACTCGCCCAAAACATATCCGAAGTCGAAGAAAAACTCGATAATCTCGATTCGACTATCAAAGAACTTCCTGTAACTGGCGTAGGAGACTCGATTATGCTAGGAGCACTTTACAATCTCCAAACGCAATTTCCGAAAGGACATTTCGATGCCAAAGTCTCCCGTAGCATTTGGGTAGCGGACGGCATCCTAAAAGAATATAAAAGTTCTGACCAATTAGGAAATCCTGTCGTCATAAACTTAGGTGCAAACGGAGACTGTACACTCCAGTGTAAACTTAACATTATAAATACATGTGCTGACAGAGAAATATTTTGGTTGACTGTCACGAACGATAAAAACGTCCAGGTCAATGCAAAACTTAAAGACCTCGCCACAAAATATGAAAACTTTCACGTTATCGATTGGGAAAAGATTTCAAGTAGTCATAAGGAATACTTTTATGCTGACGGTATCCATCTAGACATCAAAGGACGCACCGCGTACACCCAAGCGATTTACGACAACATCAAAGAGACTTACCAAAAAAAATATGCCCAAGAAATAGAAAAACTAAAGAAAGAATACTTAGAACGCCAAAGAAACAAAATAGGTTTTTATGGCGATGAAACCCTCTATTACGCTTTTGCAAACATAAGTGAAACCTTCTCTGACTCCATCTTCCATGTATCCAAAAAATACGACTATAATTCACTAAAAGAAGATATAGAGAAAGCTCTAGAACAAGACACCTTATCAAATAGAATAGTGCTATCCTTTGACGACTTGAATACTCAATATGAAAAAGTTTTTGACCTCTTAGGAGAAAGAGAAATATACGTGCTTACACTCACTGAAAAAACTAGCTCTACATTAAATCGCTTAAATAGAGAAAATATCCATGAAATAAAAATTTATAAAGAAATAGAAGCTAATCCGGAATACTTACTAAAAGACGGCAAGCACTTATCGAAAAGTGGAAACGAATCCTTAGTTAACACCGTCCAAAAGGCCTTAGAAGAGGATGAACTATAAGAATAGACTAGTTCTTTTTTCTTGCACACACTTCATTTATGATATATAATACAACCGAAATGCGAGGTTTAAATGATGAAACTAAAATTAGAAACAGGATTTATTTTTAAAGATAACGTCGAAATACAAGACGTCTTAACTGTCGATGAAACCCTTTTAGAAGGATTTGGTACCCGTAAAGGTCTATACGTCTATGACTATATGAGAAGCGAAGACTTCTTTAAAAGAATTAAACAAGCTTGTCTAAAAGGATTTATAACGAAGTTTGAACGTGGCGCTACAGATACCACATTTAGATTAGGGTATTTAGAAAAAGAAGAAGAGTTCTTAACCTCTCAAGAAGTAGAATTAGATTTAAGTGACGTGAACGACGAATTTAAAAGGGAGTTTCTTAAATTGCTCGATTGGTATGATAAGCATAAAAGAGAGATAAATAAAAGATGTTTAAATAATCTAGATAATTACGGTAATCCAACCGACAAATTGAAAATATGTTATGACTTTTTAGTAAGAAAAAGCGAAGAAGATGACTGTGAACCTTTGAGTATCGAAGATATGTACCATCTTCACGATTACTACGATTTACTTGGGGATATGATAAAATATAAACCTAGTACAATAGATTATTTACTTTTCTTCCCATATATCTCAAGTATAATACTTTTCTTTGTTGGAATATATTTTATGAAATCTATAAATTGTATTTTTGGAGGGGCTATATCATTAGCATGCGTTGGTGCCTTTATAGACATGATTCATATCCATATATCGAGCCAAAGAAGACTTAATAAACTAGCCGCAGATAATTTTCTTAACGAACTCGACGTCGACTACGACTGCGATGAAGAAATCGATTTTTCTAAAAAGCCGATAAAAAAGAGAGAATTGGGTTTAGTCGACTTCATCAACTTTGATTTGCGTGATTGTCCTTTTGCCGATTCTAACGCGTTAAACGAACTTGCTAAGAATTATTCCCAAGATAAAGAGCAAGAATGCTTTGGCCATGACAGCGAAGTATCAAGATACAGTTACCTCATGCGACTTATCGACGTAGAACTAGCCATGCTTCAAAATAATAGTCGCACGGGTTTCCAAAAAGGCGCGCCATTTATAACGGGCAACGATGCGAAAAAAAGGCTCATGTACTTAGGATTAACTCCAAAACAAATCGAAGAAGATAAATTTATAAATGGGGTTCTTACTGCCATCGAAACGATAAATCGCACTGCATATGAGACTTGTGAAATGGAGACGTTAAGACTTTTAAAAATAGCTGTACAATATGTAGGGCTTGAAGGTGCGAGCGAAAAAACCGTCGAACGCCTAACCATTTTATGTGATGCAATCGTCGAAAAATCTGTCGTCAAAAGAGAGATGGAGAGAAGAGTGGAGTACGATAGAATTCTAGAAGAACGCCAAAATGCGGTGCAAACTGTCGAACCAGCAACTAAAAATAAGATTCTATTACCTAAAGATACAACTATACATAAAGCTTAGCATTAAAATGCTGAGCTTTTTTAAGTCGAACTTGCTAAAAATGGCTATTTCTAGTATGATATTAATCGAGAGGAGGATGACATATGAGACATAAGAGAACGTTTTTTATTACCTTCACACTTCTAAGTATAGTGATATTATCGAAATTATTGTTAACCATCGTAACTAAAAATGAAGGACTCAAAATCGTACCAGGAAAGATAATCGTAGACTCATCATATGCGACTGAAAATCCTACTGTCCTAAATTATTTTTTAAAGATATATAACCAGAAACAACTTTTATTCGAAGAATTTTCAAACATTACGGATTCTTATAGTGATTTCAAAACCATTTTGTCATCCGCCGAAATAAAGATGCCCGTAACGAGAAATATGGTCTTCCAAGGCATCGCAACAGTAGATGACGATTACATCCTTTTAACAGCTTACAATGATACCAAAAGAGGCACTTCTAGACTTTACGTTTTAAACTCGGTAGGTAGAATAATAAACATCGTCGACTTAGGTAATACATCTCACGTAGGGGCTATTGCCTATGACTCTAAAAACGGTCTCATCTGGATACCAGGAGAAAAAGGCACATTGGAAGCCTATATATTAAGCGATATACTCGAAGAAACGCGAGTCGAACATAAATACGTTTTTAAAGGACTCAGTGATGACTTCAAAGACTATCGCTCTAATAATCGAACCATCGACTATCTCACAGTCGATGGAGACTTTATATACATCGGCAACTTCTCTTTAAAAAAGCCCAATCTTTTAAAAAAATATGAGATATGCTTCAAAGATTCAAAAATCGAGCTTGTTTTTAAAAATAAATATCTTCTTCCCGTTAAAACACAGAGTGTAGTCTTTTATGAAAATGAACTCGGCAAATTCATGTTGACGAGCAATTCATACGGTCGCAAGAATCCTTCTCAGCTATCCATCTTTTCTTTAAACGACGGCGATTACGATTTTACTAAAAAAGAAAAAAAGACCTTTAAGTTGCCACCTTTAATCGAACAAGTAAGCGTTAAAGATGATGAACTCTACGTCATATTCGAATCGGGTGCAGAGAAATTTTCCGACTGTAAAGAACGTGTCCATTTAATCTGTAAACTAGACATGAAGAAAATAGTCAACTAATAAATTTACAATCAAAATAAATTATGTTAAACTTAAATTAGGAAGTGAGTCTGTATGAGAACTCTTATAATTAGTCATGAAAATGATATAGACGGAATGGGTAGCTTGGTATTAGCTAAAACTGCTTTTCCAGATTTTGATTATCTTGTTTATCCATCTGTGGCAGTATTAGAAGCCGCTTTTAGGAAAATGCTTGAAGAAGGGACGCTAGATTGTTATGATCAAATCTTTATCACAGATTTAGCTCTAGCCAACCCGTCGCTGTCACTTGTAACCGAAAATAAAGAGCTATCTAGTAAAATACAAATTTTTGATCATCACCAAAAATCGATAGATGAGTGCCTCGATATCTATCCCTTTACGCATATTAAAGAAACGAATTCTGAAGGTCGCAAGTGCTGCGGTACAGAGCTTTTTTATGAGTATCTACTAGCAAAACACTTGCTAGAAAAGACTCCAGTATTAGATGATTTTGTCGAACTTACTAGGTTAGAAGATACTTGGGATTGGAAAAATGCCGGAAATCGTGGATTAAAAGCGCACGATATGGCGATTCTTTTTTCTATTGTTGGCATTGAAAATTATATAGAATCTATGCATTTAAAAACAAAAGAGGTTGAAGGAGAAATAGACTTTACTGATGAAGAATTAGAACAAATTACTCAAAAAAAGAGAGAATATGAAGCAGCATTAGAAAACTTTTGGCAAAATACCGAAGTATTTATCGACGAAGATGGATTTTCATTCGGCGTAGTATTTGCAAATTATGAATATCGTAATGAAATCGCTGAATATATTCGAAAACAAGAAGATAAAAAAGGCATTTCATATATAATAATTATAGCTATGGATACAGGTCTTTATGGTCAAAAATCATACCGCTCCATTGACCCAGAATTCGACGTTAACAAGGTTGCAAGTCGCCACGGAGGCGGAGGCCATAAAAAAGCTGCTTCAGTAAATATCACTAGACAGCAAAAAGAAAAGAGCTTAACTCTTCAAAAAAGAGAGTCATTAGAATACTTATCAAATAGCAACTTTACAGATACGAAATAAGCAGTTCCCACTGCTTTTTTAAAATATCCTAAAATTTTTTACCGACTTCTAAGACTTTTAACCCCTTCTTAACAAAATCGTCATAAATAGAGATATAACAGAGTATAGATTTGACTGCTTTAACCACTCGCATATCGTATCTCACTTCGATTCTCGAAATCCTTCTAGCTAAATCGCTTAATCCCTCTTCATCGATGAGCTTATTTAAATCTAAAATGGATTCTAAAACTTGCCAATCAGATGCAGTAAAATATTGTTTATAATTTGAATCAGACATTATACTCTTCAAAACGTTATAGATATTTAAAAGCTCAAAGTTCCTATTAAATAATGGACTATGTGCTTTACCTGTGTAATATTCTAAGATTTGCAATGCCGTCTCCCGTTGTGTTTCATAAGCACAATGTAAGTCAGTTTCTCTTACCAATTCGATTATGGCATCAAGTCTTATCGCTTCTTCTAAACTCATTAAATCTCCATAAATTGGCTCAGCCATCAATAACTTTCTATATGCTTGATAATTCTCTACTGGTACCTCATATTCGACTAGAGCGTGTCCTAGATAGACAATAAATTCTTCTATCGACTGAACATCTAAATCCTTTGTGTCTTCGCTCACCAAAATAAATATGGCGAGTTTTTCGATATATTCTATAAATTCGTCTGGCAACACTTCGTAGTATGCAAGAAGTGCTTTATCTAAGCCTCTTTCTTCGAAAATCGCTTTGTCATAATTCCTAAGACTGCGCTTGGCGGCCCTCAAAATATTTTTGGCATTCTCCTCTTCGTCGTCTATAAAGAGTTCTGCCTTTTTTATCGCTTCTCGTACGTGTGAACACAATTCCCCACAAGCCGTCTCCTCGTCACCTTTTTCCAAAACGTTTAAACCCATCGCATTTCTATAATAAAAGTTAAATACCATTTTCAAGACTGCTCTTACTAAATCATCTTTTTCTAATAATTCGCTTTCTTCTAACTCGATGACTTTTTCGGTGAATTCAGCCCAAGCATCTCTATCTAGCTCTTTATCTGTGTTTCTAAAAACGGCAATTAATTTTTTCTCATAGGAAGTATCCACATATTCTTCTAAGACATGTGCAACTTCTCTAAAACTGTGACACTCCTCAAAGAGAGTAGAAATTCTTTTGCATTTTTTAATCATTTTATCGGCTGTACTATAATCTCTTCGTACGAAGTCATCATATGGTACGTGGGCAACCACAGAATAAATAGTTTCTTCCATCTCATCTTGCTCTAAAGCAACAAATTTTGCAAAAACATCGTCATTAATAAAAAAATTCAAATATGGTAAATATGCATTTGGAAATATTTCTTGAGAATCTAAAGCAACAGAAATTTCATTAATATAACGTAAACTGAAATTGCGTATTATACTTCTACGTTGAGAAATTATGAGAAAAACAACTACAATTATGCAAATATCACCACTATTTTTTTCTATATAATTGAAGGAATTTAGAATTAGTAAGTCAAAGCCATTGTTTTGCCATTCTTTCTCGTCGAACACTCTCAGTTCTTTTTTAACTGCTTTGATAAGAGCCTTCAAATAATCGGACTTTTCCTCTTTACTTTCCAAAGAGGATAGACATCTATATAAATAAAATTTTAACTTGCTTTCTACTTTTCCCATATGACCGCCCCAAAACTAAAAACTATTTTAGCATACTAAGAGACTAAAATCTACTTTCACCATACATTAAATACTAGATGCTAACATATATTTAAAGGTAGAAAGAGAGGATTTTATGAAAAAGATTATCAATTATGAGAAAGATATTCTCTTCAAGACGAATATCGGCGAGTTAGTGAGCATCAGCTTAGAGCACGACTTCACTTTAGATGAAGGTGTCCTAAAAGGAGATTTCATAGTAAGTGGGGAATATAAACCTAATGAACTAAGTGTCAACAAAGAAAACTTCGAATACCGTTTACCTTTAGAATATGAACTAGAGGACAACGTCGACGTCGATTCTTTATCCTACGATATCGACGACTTCGAGTATACCATAAAGGAAGACTGTTTAACTATCTACATCGACTTTGGAGTCCGCTACGAAGAGAAAAAAATTGAACCCATTATTCCGTCCATCACCGAAGACGATTTAAACGCGGATGATTCATCTTTAGAAGAAGAGGCTAGAGCATCTGAAGAACCAGAAGAAGATATAGAAACAATCGAAGAAGACCCCGTTATAGAAGAAGAACTTAAAGAAGACCGTCTAGACGAAGACGACAAAGATACTATTATCGAATCGTTTACAGAAGAAGAGGAATATGTCACATATCACGTCCACATCGTTAGAGACGGCGACACCTTAGAATCTATCGCGGAAAAATATAACTGCTCGATGGAACTTATCAAAGAGTATAACGACTTCGACACCTTAGAAGAAAAGATGAAACTTCTCATACCAGATTCACAAGATGAATAGTCTAGAACTCGTAAATAAACTATATAAACCTTACCGTATAACTAAACACGGACTTTCGACGATAATCGAATCGATGGAAGGTAAATTCGTCGTAAAACCTAAGGGCAAACAAAACGTCAAAGAATTGTTCGACTACTTGAGCCTGCGGGGGTTCAACGATTATCCTAAAATTGTCGATTCGACGAGAAGCGATATCGATATTTACGAATATATCGAAGACGCCAGCTATCCCAAAGACCAAAAAGCCGTCGACATGATAAAGACGATTGCCGATTTGCACACGAAGACTAGCTATAATAAAGAAGTAAGCGAAGATAAATATAAAGAAATCTACGATGTGCTCAAAGGCAATTTAGCCTTCTATAAAGATAAGTACACGGCAATGCTCGACCAAATAGAAGACGAGATATTCATGAGCCCATCCCATTATCTTTTCATAAGAAACTCCTCCAAACTGTTTTCACAAATTGCTTTCTGTGACGACAAAATAGACGAATGGTATGACCTCGCCAAAGACAAAAGAGAGACGCGTGTGAGTGTCGTCCACAACAAATTAGAACTCGATCACTATCTAAAAAGTTCAAGAGGAGCCATCATAAGTTGGGATGATGCTAAAATAGACAGCCCCATCCTAGATTTCTATAATTTTTATTCCAAAGAAGCCCTCGACTTAGAATTTAACACCATATTAAAAGAATACTTAAATAAAATGAATCTCTCGGAAGACGAACAAGCTTTATTGTTCATACTCCTGTGTATGCCTAAAGATATCGATTTTGAAGAAAACGAATTCAAATCGTGCGATACCGTATCCTCTTTTTATGACTACATCTACCGAACGGAGTGGCTAGTGAGGCCATACTATTCGGTAGATGATGAAGAATAATAAAGCTAACTCTACTAAAAGGATAAATACGTTAAAACGCAAAGGCAAGATGAGGACGAGTATAGTTTGCCAAAATATCATACATGCGAGAACCAAAGCCGCCAAAAATAAGAAAAATCCGTTAAAGGGGTTAAAGTGAGGAGGCGGCGGAGGACAGTTGTTGTTATACATAATATCACCTAGAATATCATATGAAAAACGAACCAAATTTGCTAAAAATGAAAGAAATTTGCATAAAAATGCAATTTTTTTCATTTTTTTACGAGAAAAATCGCAACTTCCCGGAATAATAATAAGTAGAGGGATTTTTTATGAACGAGAAAGAAAGCGATTTTAAAAGAATACAAAATAAAGCCAACATAGTTGAAATTGTTAACCAATATGTTCCCTTAAAAGCCCAAGGTAAAAACCATTTCGGCAAATGTCCATTTCACGATGACCACAGCCCATCTATGAGTGTTAGCCAAGATAAGCAGATTTATAAATGCTTCGTCTGTGGTGCAACGGGAAACGTCTTTAATTTTGTCGAAAATTTTTTAGGTGTCTCCTTTTTAGAAGCAGTCAAGATAGTTGCCGACCGCATAGGCGAAGACTTTACGATTAGAGAAAATAGGGAAGACACGAGGAATAAGAAATATTACGATATAATGAACCTAGCAACCCTTCTATATCAAAACAACCTTCGTACATCCGCGGGGGCAGAAGCGCGCGAATACTTGCACAATCGCGGTCTTCAAGATGACGTAATCAAAGACTTTTCGATTGGATTAGCTCTAAAAGAAAACGATATGCTATATAAACTTCTCTCGTCTAAAAACATTGCCAAGAAAGATATGGATGACTTGGGTCTCATCGCCGAAGGAGAAAACGGCACTTACGACCTCTTTAGAAACCGCATTGTCTTTCCACTTAAGAGTCCGACGGGAAAAGTAAATGGCTTCTCAGCCCGCATCTATAATACGCAGTCTAATAGTAAGTATATAAACACGAAAGAGACTATCATATTTAAGAAACGCGAAAACTTGTTCAATTACCACCTCGCCGCGCCTGCCGCGCGTCAAGAAAAGTTCGTCGTCATTTGTGAAGGCCAAATGGACGCCATCCGCATATACAGTGTCGGCATCAAAAATGTCGTCGCGACGATGGGAACCGCCCTCGCCAAAGAACAGATTGCTCTTTTGAAGAAGCTTGGTGTTAAAGTCATAATCGTCATGGACAACGACAACGCAGGAGAGATGGCAACCGTCACTTTGGGACAGAACCTCATGAGGGAATCCGTCGATATAGGAGTAGTGCGTTTGACGGGAAAGAAAGACCCCGATGAATATATTCTAGCCTACGGAGTAGACGCCTTCAAAGACAACATTCGCCATCCGATGAGCTTTCCCGAATTCATGGAAATCACTTTGAGAAAAAATAGAAACCTCAAAAATCCGACCGAACTATCTGCCTATATAAATGACATGATAAACATGATTTCACTTTCGGCAGACGAAATACTCATCGACGTGACGATTAATAAGCTTGTAGACGAATTTCACCTCGATAAAGAACTGCTTAAAAGTCGCATAAAAAACAAAGACGTCGAAATAGCCGTCACTGTACGCGAAGAAGAAGCTCCAAAAAACGACAAAAAAGTCCAAACGACCAATAAATTTAATAAAGCCTTCGCGACTATGCTATATTACATGATGAACGACACCGATTGTATGAGATTATTTTTACATCATCAATTAAATTTGCCAAAATGTAAGTATAGACTTGTTTCGAATAATTTGATATACTACTTCGAGTTGAACCGCCATATCGACTTCGCCGATTATTTAACCTTCGCGGAAGATTATCCCGAAGTGAGTGAAGTCGTTAAGGAAATCATCAAAGAAATCCACATCGACGAATTTCTTCCCCAGGATATGGAAACTCTCATCGGCATAATCAAAAACATGCTCGACGCGGACAAGATAAAACAATTGCAAAGAGAAATGAAAGACGAATTGGATGTCAATAGAAAGAAAAGACTATTTGAAGAAATAATTGAGATTAAAAAAGGATGTGTTACCAATGGTAGAAATTAAAACTTTTGAAGAACGAGTAAACAGTCTCGTCGAATTAGGAAAAAAAGAAGGAGTCATAACTTTTGAACAGTTAGCAGAGGCTCTAAAAGGACTCGATATAGATGCGGATTCTCTAGATAACTTATATAATATATTGATGGAAAATAACATCGATGTCGTCTCAGGTTCCGAAGATGCTCAAGCTGGTGGAATCCAAAAAGACGCCGAAGATGTCGTCATCTTGTCGGACGAAGATATCACAAAAGATATCAACATAAACGACCCTGTCCGCATGTACTTAAAAGAAATCGGACGTATAAGCTTACTAAACGGTCAAGAAGAGATGAACCTGAGTGTACGTGTATCGAACGGCGACGAAGAAGCTAAAAAAATACTTGCCGAATCGAACCTGCGTCTCGTCGTCTCTATCGCTAAAAGATACGTCGGTCGCGGCTTGCTTTTCTTAGACCTCATCCAAGAAGGTAACATCGGTCTCATGAAAGCAGTCGAAAAATTCGATTACGACAAAGGTTTTAAATTTAGTACCTACGCTACTTGGTGGATAAGACAGGCTATTACGAGAGCACTTGCCGACCAAGCAAGAACTATTCGCGTCCCTGTCCACATGGTCGAGACTATAAACAAGATGGCACGTATCCAAAGACAGATGACCTTAGAGTTAAATCGCGAGCCTACTGAGGAAGAATTGGCTAAAAAGATGGGCATTTCCCCAGAAAAAGTTCGCGAAGTTATGAAAATAAGCCAAGACCCTGTATCGTTAGATACTCCGATAGGAGAGGAAGAAGATTCTCATTTTGGCGATTTCGTACCAGACAAATCGAACATGTCGCCAGAAGAATACGCGACTAACGAAATATTAAAGGAACAGATAAAAGAAGTCTTGAAAACCCTCCAAAAAAGAGAACAAGAAGTCTTGGAACTTCGCTTTGGACTCTTGGATGGAACTTGCTATACCTTAGAAGAAGTAGGTAAACGTTTCAACGTCACGCGCGAGCGCATTAGACAGATAGAAGCAAAAGCATTACGCAAACTACGTCATCCATCACGCGCTAAAAAACTGAAAGATTTCTTAGGTGAAGAGTGATGATTAAGATAAGCGCAAGACTCGAGAGCTTAGCCAAATATATCTTACCAGAAGATAAGGTTATGGATGTCGGCTGTGACCATGCCCTCTTAGATATCTATTTGGTCAAACACGGCATCATCGACAAGATATATGTGGGCGACGTCAATCCCAATGCTCTTCAAAACGGCAAAGAGAACATCGAGCGATTCGAACTGACTGCGAACATTTTTCCTATTTTGAGCTACGGTATCGAAAAAATAGGCGACTTGGATGTCGATACCTTGATAATTTCAGGCATGGGTTCTAAGACGATCGTCGAAATACTATCGAGCCCCAATTTGGATAAAATTTACAAACTCGTCCTCCAATCAAATAACAACCATAACGAACTGCGCAGATACTTGACGACGCGCGGATTTACAATCTTCCATGAAGAGATTATCGAAGATGGCAAAAAGACTTACATAAACATCATCGCCGGTCGCGACTATGAAGTAGAACCTTACACCGATTTAGAGTATGAGTTCGGTCCAAAGCTTACTAAAGATAAAGCTAATTTACCTTATTTTGAAAAGATTTACGAATCTTACGAAGACATCTACTATCGTAGCCATAGCGATGACTCCAAACAAAAACTTGCCTTTTTAGACGAGATAATCGCCAACCTAAAGAACTTGTAAGAAAAAAAGATTTATTATATAATAATGAACATGAAAGAAGGAAACTATATGAAAAACGTACATACAATCACAATAAAAGTCGAAGGCCAAGATTGGTCTTCTGCCATCGACGCAGCATTTAAAAAGAAAAATGCCGAAGTCACCATCGACGGATTTAGAAAAGGTAAAGCCCCTAAGGACGTCTTTATAAAAAAATTCGGTAAGGAAACTCTCTATGTCGAAGCTATCGATATAGCGCTTCCTAAGGCTTATAAACAAGTATTAGATGACAACAAACTCGTCCCAGCTTGCGAACCAAAAGTAGAAGTCAAAGGAATGGACGACGAACACATCGAATTCGAGTTTACGATTATCACTAAACCAGAAGTAAAGTTGACTAAATACAAAGGTTTAGGTGTCAAGAAAGAAACTCCTAAAGTGACTAAAGAAGAAATAGCTCACGAACTCGAACACATGAGAAGTCATTTAGCAGAA
This sequence comes from uncultured Muribaculaceae bacterium, assembly GCA_964560995.1. Lineage (GTDB taxonomy): Bacteria > Bacillota_I > Bacilli_A > RF39 > UBA660 > RUG11867. The sequence goes on along the minus strand of CAZLNI010000023.1, from coordinate 1,033 downwards.
ATCATCGTCAAAGAAGATGGCGCTGTAGAAGAAGGAAACATCGCTGTCATAGACTTTGAAGGCTTCGTCGATGGGGTCGCATTCGAAGGTGGTAAAGGCGAAAATTATTCATTAGAAATAGGGTCTAATACTTTCATACCTGGCTTTGAAAGTGGTGTAGTCGGCATGAAAGTTGGCGAGACTAAAGATGTCAAAGTAAAATTCCCAGAAGATTATGTTGAAAACTTAAAAGGAAAAGATGCCGTCTTCAAAGTAACTGTTAAAGAAATCAAGATGCGCGTTCTTCCAGAAATAGGCGAAGAATTCTTCAAAGATTTAGGTTATGATGACGTTAAAACGCAAAAAGAACTCGAAGCCAAAATCGAAGAACACTTACTGGAACATAAAAATGAAGATGCAGAAAATAAATACATAGATGCCCTTATCGATGCAGGTATCTCTAAGATGACAGTCGAAGTAAACGACGAAATAGTCGACGAAGAAGTCGAAAGGATGATGAACGACTTAAACAGAAACTTGCAAATGCAAGGCGTTCCCCTAGAAAGTTATCTACAATTCACTGGTATGACTATCGAAAAGTTTAAAGAAAATGCCCGTCCAGAAGCACTTAAACGCATCAAATCGAGATATCTTTTAGATGAAATAGTAACTAAAGAGAAACTAGAGGCAACAGCGGAAGAAGTCGAAGCTCACGCGAAGAGTCAAGCAGAAAAATATGGCGTAGACGAAAAAGAAATAATAGAGATGTATGGTGGCTTAGAAGTTGTTAAATACGACTTACTTATCCACAAAGCAATAAAAGTTTTAGAAGACTAACAGGGAACTATCAAAGTGAATATTACTTTGGTAGTTTCTTTCTAAAAAATACTTCATACTAGATAGTAAATAAGAAAAGAGAAATACAAATGACTTCGATAACTAAAGACAATTTACAATCGTTTATTGAATATTATCATGGATTTCATGATAGTTGTATCAGTAACGTTAATTATGATATAGATAAATCGCAAATAGAACTCTTTATAAACGTATA
>CAZLNI010000022.1:0-15354 GCA_964560995.1 uncultured Muribaculaceae bacterium | reverse complement strand
TATGATTATACCCCCCCCCCGGACGTGTTTGTCAAGTAAAAACTGCACCATTTTTGGTACACAATTGACATAATCCTCAACGAAATAGGTTTTGTAAAAAATAATAAAAGTACTAATCAAAAATTAAGAGATAATTTTCAATTAGCACCCATATATTTGCTTTATTTGCTAAATACTCAACATCTTGAAGACCAATGGCAGTTTCCCAAGTTTTAGCTTTTTCACTGTTTTGTAGTTCCCCCTGTTTAATGTATTCAGATAATTCCAATTTCCAATTTTCATTTTTCATATATCAATTATCTTCTATACCTGTTTTATATCATTATTTTAATGACAACACAATGTTTAAAGTGCAAATTTTGCACTTTAATACAAAAAATTGCACTTAAAAAGAATCTAATTAAAGATTCGTGTTATATCCATTAATCCATAAAAATCATCTCCGCCACTTTAAAAAGGGGAGAAACTTCACGGGAATACATAAATTCACAAGAAGTTTCTCCCTAATGATAATAAAGCCAATTTCGTTAAAGAAAGAATTAAGCTATACATCCGGTTATAAGTTCAAATATGTTCATACTTACCTCAGAAACCGCTACAACCGCCTCCGCCTCCTCCACCGGAGAATCCTCCACCTCCAGAGAATCCACCGCCGAAGCCAGAACCGCTACTCATCGCCGATCTTGCATTATGTTCGTTGATAGTAGATGTCGATTTGGTAATGGCGTTACTCAAACTGTGATTTAAACTGTTTAGAAGGTAGACATCGCCATAAGAGAACGTTCTTAAGACGTTCACGTCATCTTCCATACCCATCTGGGATAATTGCACTTTCATTGCCTTTTGTACTTCTTTGGCAATACCAAAAACGGTCGCGTATACTAGATATTTATCCCAAAGTTTTATCTCTGGTATCTCCTTATCTTTAAATGAACCGAAATCGAGTAAGAAATTTTTAAAGGCGTTCCATTTTAAATAGTGTTCTCTACCCTTTTTAGTCCATTTTTTAAATGTCCATATGTAGATTAAAAAGGCGATAGAACCGATAGGAACGATGGCGAGCAAGAACACATTTTTAATTCCCACGCCAATCATCGTAAAAGTTATAATGATGCCTAGAACGAAGTAAAGTGTCGCGAGAGCTCTTGCACTGGTATGGTTTTCAAAAAAATCTTCACTCATCGCATCTTTCGTTACGGAAAGTTGCCACTTGTTATATGATTTCATAAATTCTTCAGCCGTCATATAAGATGACGAATACTTTGTGATTTGGTTTAGTGATACTTTGCCGTCTTTGCCTATTTTATCGAAAAGTAAATTTACTAATTCTTCCTCCGACTTAGTGCAAAACTCTCTATTTTTTAGGACGAGTGTCGTCTCTTTTTTTACGCCTGCTGTAATACCTGCTTTGATTTCCATCGGCACTTCTTCGATATCGATGACTTTCTTATATATGAGATTCATCAAAGAAGCATTTAATGCGTTTTGAGAGATGTTCTTATTCATCAAGTAGTCGATTACTTCGACGTCATAGTCTCCTGTGAATTCTCTATAGTACTTGTGATTGAAGTCTACTTTGTGTTCTTTATCGTACTTTATGTACATATATATCCAAAGTAATACGAGCCCGACTAAATAGACGCCTGCTAAGACAACAGTTCCATAATACATGATTTTAACGAACATCCGCGTTCTATTAGCTTTGTCGGCAAAAGTTTTTTCATAGGCGATGATTCCATCTAAAGCGTCTTGTTTACTGTCGTTTAATAAACTAGACATCGAACCGAAGGCGCGTCTATCGAAAGTCATCCTTATGGTGACGTCTTCACCTGCTCGATAGTTATTTAATTTGGCGACGACTCCTTTATAAGTCATCTCTCCATCGTCGTTAGTCCCTGCTTCGACTGAATTAATCGTTCCACTTAGTCCTCCTCTAGCCCAGATTCTAAATACATCCTGGGTACTTCTTGTAGGCACAGTGACTTGGATATTTACTTCGCCGACATCTTCTTCAGACTTAAAGAAACCGAAAAATAACTCTGCGACGTCGTTATGTAAAACGGCAACTTGATCGACATAGTATTCGAAGTAATAGACTGTGTAGTTGCCGTCACTAGGATAATAGCATCGGACATCGAGACCAGAAGCGCTTTCTCTTGACGTGTAAACGTATCTTTCCCCGTTATAAGCATAGCGCGGTTCGGTGAAAGCTTCATAGTCTATCGATAGCAAATCCCAGCCTATGTCCTTTTTATCTATAGTTTTGGCAGAAATCTTAGCTAACTTTAATCCGCGCGCATTGTAGAATGACGAGCCTCCAAAGTCGACTTTGCCTGGTTCCCAAGGCTCTAAAGAGGTATCTTGGTAGGTGATATTTCGCTCAAGACCGTTAAGAGTACCCTTTATCACGATTGCTTCCTTTATGTGCATGCTACCGACTATGTCGACGTCGGCAGATATATAGACGTTTTTAATATCGTAATCTACATCGTTACTGCTCGCGTGGACATACGGGATGCCGATGGTCATTAAAGCGATAAGCAACAACATTTTCCATTTCTTCATAAGTTTTCCTCCTCTTTAAAGAAAAAACCTAACAAACTCGTTAGGTTGGCATTTAAAATTCTACTTTTACGTTTTCTCTTTCAGCTTCTTGAGCTTTAAAGAATTCAACCCTTGTAAATTTGAAAATTCCTGCAATGATGTTCGATGGAAACATGTCTATCTTGTTGTTGAGTTGCAATGCCGTATCGTTATAAAACTTGCGCGCATAACTTATCTTATTCTCTGTTTCTTCGAGTTGTCTTTGTAAATCCAAGAAGTTTTCATTTGCTTTCAATTCTGGATAGCTCTCACTTAGAGCAAAAAGCTTCGTCAAAGTATTCGTAAGTTCATTATCTGCTTTCATCGCATCTTCTTTTGTTCCTGCAGATAAATATGTATTGCGAGCTTGGATTACGCTTTCGAGCGTTTCGGATTCGTGTTTTGCATACCCTTTGACTGTATTGACAAAATTAGGTATCAAATCGAATCTCCTCTTAAGCTCGACATCTATTTGACTCCATTGATCGTTTACTCTATTTCTAAGACTAACTAGACTGTTATAAGTCGCGATTACGTATATAGCTATAAACAATATTATAACTGCAACAACTATTAGAACTATTACCCATGGTGGCATAATATCTACTCCCTTCTATATGTTATGATACTATTTTATCATATTTAAAAATTCTATTCAATATGTCTTCTTCATTTTTAAATTCGTTCTCTAATTTATCCCTGTATTCTTTAAAATGTAATTTTCGTTCGAATTCCTCTAGAGCTTCCTTTACTTGTTTCATCGTCTTAGCGACAGAACTCTTGCTGACTCCGTCGAATTGGGCAATTTCGTCCAAAGTGAAGTTCTCGAAGAAATAACTTTCGAAGATTTCTCTTTGTCTTGCCGTTAGAACATTTTTATAAATATCGTATAGAGTTGTAAAGTGTACGACGTCTTCCATCACATCAAATCCTTAAATAGTCCATAGACGTATGCTTCGATATCGAAAGATTTTAAATCTTCCATGCCTTCTCCTAGTCCTATAAACTTGACTGGAATGCCGACTTTTTCTTTAATAGCTAAGACGATGCCGCCTTTTGCCGTTCCATCGAGCTTCGTAAGAACTATACCCGTAATATTCGTTATCTCTTTAAAACTCTCTGCTTGACTTATGCCGTTTTGACCAGTCGAAGCATCAATTACGAGTAACGTCTCTTGAGGTGCTCCTGGGATATGCCTGCCGATTACTTTATTAATTTTTTCTAATTCAGCCATTAGACCTGCCTTATTTTGTAAACGACCTGCTGTGTCTATTAAAACGATGTCTGACTCGCACTCTTTAGCTCTCACTAGCCCGTCGTAGATGACGCCTGCGGGGTCGGTATTGTCTTTTCCGTAAAAGTCTACTCCTGTGCGATTTGCCCACACCTCTAATTGTTCGACTGCTCCCGCCCTAAAGGTATCACCTGCGATGAGCATGACTTTTTTTCCTTCGTTTTTATATTTATACGCGAGTTTACCGATCGTCGTCGTCTTACCTACCCCGTTTACGCCAACTAGCAAAATGACCGTAGGTCCAAACTCATTCATCTTTATTTTATCGGTGAGCGAATCTCCTTTGACATAAATCAAAAACATTTCGTCGACGATGACTTCGCCGAGTTCTTTGGTGTCGGTTATGTTTTCACTTTTTACGCGTGACCGCAGTTTATCGATGAGGTCGTATACTGTCTTCACCCCGATATCGGCCTCTATCAAGATTCTCTCTAATTCCTCGTAGTATTCTTCGCTAACTTTCGTATATTTGAAACCAAGTAAAGATAGTTTAGAGATGAAATCTTCTCTCGTTTTTGCTAAACCCTCTTCGTAACTGGCAATATCTTTTTTTTCTTCTTTTTTAAAGATGCTCTTAAATTTATCAAATAGTCCCATATATCCCCCTATTCCGATGCCCCACATGTGACACCATCTAAATCGACTTTATAGCTGCCTTCACTTCTAGTAATCGATATTTGACTAGAAGATTTACAGTGGTTATCTACGTCGACAAAATAGTCATGGTCTATCAAATCTTTTAAAGTGATGGTTATCTCTTCCCAAAAGAAATCTTTATCGCTGCAGTTGCCTACTGTACCAGAAGAATCGCGACAAACGCATTTGCCACTCGCCCAAGATGAACAATTATAGATTTCTGACATATAGTCGTCTAAATCTAGTCCAAGAGTTTCTCCTGCCGCCTTTAGATTTTTCCTCTCGGTATTGTTTATTCCCGAATTGGCATTTTTCCTTGCATTTATGATACTCGGAACAGCCAAAACTAAAAGTAACGCTAAAACGACGATGACTGCAAGTAATTCGATTAAAGTAAATCCCTTTGATTTCATATATATGCTCCTTGTCTATTAGTATAACAGTATTTACTTGAAAATTCAAATATAATAGTGTATAATGTATTTATCTTTTAACGCTTTTAATTATTTATTAGATCATTACTTAAAGAAGAAAGAAGGAAATTTTTTACTATGAAACAAAATAAACTTGCGACGTCGATATTCGCTTTGGGAGGACTAGGCGAAGTCGGAAAAAACATGTACGTCGTCAAAAATGATAAAGAGATAATCGTCATCGACGCGGGAGTCATGTTCCCAGAGGTCGGTTTATTAGGAGTAGACTACGTCATACAAGACGTCTCTTATTTAAAAGAGAACGAAGATAAAATCGTCGGATTATTTATTACGCACGGACACGAAGACCACATCGGTGGTATACCATTTTTATTATCGAGCGTTAAGATACCTAAAATATATGCATCTAAAATTGCCAATGATCTTATAATAAAAAAGTTGATCGATAGAGATATAAAGTACGACGACATCGAAGTGTTCGAAGAGGATTCTAAAATAGAATTTAAAACGATGAGTGTCGAATTTATCCGTACGAGCCACTCAATTCCCGACAGTTTTGCCATTGCCGTGCATACGCCACAGGGCATAATTTTACACACTGGCGATTTCAAATTCGACCTTACGCCAATCGGCCCTATGAGCGACATACACAAGATGGCACGTTTAGGGGAACAGGGAGTCAAGTTATTGCTAAGTGAATCGACGAATGCGATGAGCGAAGGATTTTCTAAAAGTGAATCGTGTGTCGACGAGACGATAGGTTCGATTTTTACGAGATATACTTCTAACCGCATAATACTTGCCACTTTCGCATCGAACATTTACCGCATCAAGCATATAGTCGAAACTTGCCGAGAAAATGGCCGCAAGATAGTTACCTTCGGTCGCAGTATGGAATCTGCTAAAGACATCGCTCTTAAAAACAACTTAATTACAGATAAAAGCATTTTTATCGAACCTAACGAGGCAAAGAGCCTAAAGAAAAACGAGGTGTGTATTCTCTGTACGGGTTCGCAAGGAGAGCCGTTGGCGGCACTTTCGCGCATTGCAAATGGAACGCACAAACAGATAACTTTATTGCCAGACGATATAGTGGTCTTCTCTTCAAACCCTATTCCTGGTAATGCAGCTGCGATTAATAGAATAATTAATAAACTGTATTTAAAAGGTGTCAAAGTCGTCACCAACACGGAGATATCCGATATACATACATCTGGACACGCCAAGCAAGAAGAACTGCGCCTCATGTTGAGGCTCATGAAACCAGAGTACTTCATGCCTATCCACGGTGAATATAGAATGCTCAAAGAACACAAGAACCTAGCGATGTCGTGTGACATACCAGAGGATAACATATTTATCTTAAAAAATGGAGAATCCATCGTTTTAGATGATAATGGAGTTTCTAAAGACAAGAATTATCCTGCAGGAGACGTCTACGTCGACGGTTCACGAATCGGTTCTATCGGCAGTGTCGTCTTAAAGGACCGCAAACTCATGAGTAAAGATGGTATATTAGTTGCCATATTGAACCTCGATGTCGCCAAAAAAGAACTTCTCATCCATCCTAACGTTACGACGCGCGGATTCATCTTGGTAAACGAGAATGCCAATTTGATATTCTCGATTAGCAAACGCATCGAAACGATCGTCAAAAAATATTTTCAATCAAATGCCCGTTATAATTATTTGGATTTAAAAAACCAAATCATTTTAGAACTTAACACTTACATCGTCGAGCTCACGGGACGTCGGCCAATCATCCTTCCTGTCATCATGGAGGTAAAATAAAAAATGTCAATCACTTGGCATTTTTTTAATTGGCTAATTTATCTATGTAATAAATGCATTCGTCATCGATCGTAATCTTGCTGGCAATGGAATTGGCAGTTTGCAAATTCATATCCTTGTAAATGTCGATGATATCTTCACATACGCGCCCATTGTATAAGATGTCTTCTTCTAAATCTTGAGCAACTTCCATTATGTCATCGAAGTGGAGTATAAAATTAGCTATATCCATCTTCTTAACGCGTTCGAGCTCCTCTTTAGATAGTTTGATATTTTTGAGTTCCGAACGAACGAGGTCGATAACCTGTTCTTTATATTCGGTTTCAAATTCAAAACTTAGAAGTATGTAGTCGTCCCTTATATCTCTTGTAGCATATATGCCATATAGAGTTAAGTTTTCTTCGTTCATATTTTCATATAGGTCAGATATCTCTCCAAACTTGGCAGTCAAAATCGCATCAAAATAAATTTTAAGTGTGAAGTCGTCATAATTCTTAAAGTCATTTTTATCCAATTTATAGGCGATTTTTAGTTTAGGTATACTCACGTCCATCTGTCTTTCTTCATAGGGAAGTGCGACTTCAACTGGTTCGCGCGGTATGCGACGAGTTATCTTCTTTTTAGCCATCTCTTCTCTTTCGCTCTCTATCGATTTAACGATACCGAGAGCCTCTAATGGCAAGAATTTACCCGTTATCACTAAAAACATGTTAGATGGCGTATAAAATGTTTCATAACACTTCTCTAAAGTCTCTGGCGTTATCTCTTTGATGTCTTCTTCCGTGCCGCTTATCAAGTATTTGTGACCATCGACGTTATTGAGATTGTATTCGAGTCCGAAGTTCAAGACGCTCATCGGCGTATTGTCGTACATCTTAATTTCTTCTTTGATTATGCCCTTTTCTTTGGCGACACTCTGCGCCTTAAAGACAGGATTTTCGACGTATTGTAAAAGATATTCTAAGTTCTCTTTAAAGTGTTCCGATGCTGTAACCTCATAAGAAGTGTAATTGTAAGTCGTAAAGGCATTTACCGAACTTCCTAAAGTGGCAAAATATTCGAACGCCGTATGTCCATCATCTTCCTGGAACATCTGGTGTTCTAAAAAGTGAGCTGTACCATTAGGAACTTTAGTAAAATTTTTTTCACGTCCACTTTTAAATTCGACGTCGACACTTCCAAAACGGACATTATAGGCGAGATAATAGTTCTTCGCCGTCGATGAAGGATACATGTAGATTTCTAAACCGTTTGGTAACTTCTCGTAATAAACGTTTTCATCTATTCCCTTATAAGTAATCTTTTTCATCTATTCACCCCTCACTTTATAAGTAAGTGCGCATCTCATCTTTTTCGCAACTTCGATTATCTCGTCGACAGTCACCGATTTTATTTCGTCTATCCTCTCTTCGACATCTTTTAGGCCGATGAGATTTTTGAACACGTACATATCGATCAATCTGCTCGGATTGTCTAGACTTAAATGGAGACTATTTTCTAAGAGATTTTTGACGTTTATTAGCTCCTCTTCGTCGATATTCCCTTTTTTTAAACTGGCAGTCGCCTTGGTGATAAGTTTTAACGCTAAAGTAGTCTTATCGTCATCGACTGCAGTATGTAGAATTATCATCCTATCGTATTTTTGATAGAAAGTGTTGACGTTGTAACACAATGAGTTATCGGCTCTTAAAGACTTGTAAAGCCTACTCTCTAGTGATCCAGAACCCCAGAGCATATTGAAAAGAGGAACGACATAGTCTCTTTCTCTTTCCGTTAGATTGATGAAAGTATAAATTTCTACGAGATTCGTCTGAGTAATGTTCGCTTGAGTAGATGTATTAATCGTCTTTTTAACTTTTATATTCGGCATATAGACTTCGCAAGAAGTATCTGGTATGCTCTTAAATTTCGCATATTTTCTGATGATTTTGTTCATCGCTTTCATATCGAGGTCGCCGATTAAATATATGTCGCGAGCGCTCGTCTCTAAAAAGTTACAATAAAAGTCATAAAGTTTCTTCGGCGTGATAGACTCTAATATTTCTATATCGCCAGAGGCATTAAAACTGCGCGCATCGTCGGGGCACAGTTTTTTAATCGCTCCTAGTATGGACGACTGTTTAGGGTCTTCTTTTATGGACTCTATTTCGATGGCGAGTTCTTTTTTGACGCGTGTAAAGGTGTTCTCGTCAAATTCGAATTCGTCGGCATTGGGATTTAAAATGAGTTCGAAGAGCAACTTAATGGATTCTTCTAAGGTGTCCATATTCGTATATTTAGGATCAATGAAGTCTATTAAGGCATTGGCGATAATCGTATTCCCGACGCGCGAACTCGTCCCGTTTATCGATACGTTATATAGATCGGCAAGTTTTCTCGAGAACATTTTTCTCGAAGGGTACTCTTTCGAATTTTCAAATAGTACTCCAATTAAAAGAGCTATGTACGTAATATTTTCTTTTGTCGCGGGATACCTAAAGACGACTTCCAAGTGACCTCGCTTAAATTTTGTCGTCTCTATAGTATAGAGATTATATGTATCATTTTCAAAACGCTCGTATTTCATAAGTTCACCTTTCTCTTTACTTATTATGTCACTTCTCCTTCTATTTTATTAATTTATATTTCACTTAATAATCTATTTAATTCGACAGCATATTCCATAGGTAACTCTTTTTTAAAGTCGGAGATGAACCCGGCGACGATCAATTCCTTCGCTTTCTCTTCGCTTAAGCCTTTACTCATCAAGTAAAACAGCTTCTCTTCGCTTATCTTAGAGACGGATGCTTCATGCTCTAAAGTCGAAGTAAAATTTGAGACGATATTTAGAGGATATGTATCACTTTTGCTTTTTTCATCGAGTATTATCGTATCGCATTTGACGATTGCTTCACTATTTTCAGCACTTTTATTTATTTTTACTTCTCCACGATAATTAGCGATGCCACCATTACCAGCGATAGATTTAGAAATGATTTTGCTTTTCGTATTTTTACCGATATGAATCATCTTTGCTCCGGCATCGAGGACTTGTCCCTTTTTAGCATAGGCTATGCTTATCGAATTTCCTTTTGCGCCGTTTCCTTTTAAGATACAGCTAGGATACTTCATAGTCACTCCGCTTCCGATGTTGCCATCGACCCACTCCATTAGTCCACCTTCGTCGACGATGGCTCTTTTGGTAACGAGATTGTACACGTCTTTGCTCCAGTTTTGTATCGTCGAATAGCGGACATGAGCATTTTTGCCGACGTATATTTCGACGACTCCTGCATGCAAAGAGTTAACCGAATAACTCATCGCCGTACATCCTTCGATGTATGAAAGTTCTGCCTCATCGTCTACTATGATAATCGTCCTTTCGAATTGTCCAAGGGCCATCGAATCTATCCTAAAATAGCTTTGTAAAGGTCTATCTAATTTTGTCTTTGGAGGAATGTAGATAAATGAACCACCACTCCATAATGCGCCATTTAGGGCAGTAAATTTGTTCTCTTCGTACTTGACTAAATGATTGAAGTATTTATTAAACAAATTCGGGTATTTCTTTAAGGCATCGTCAGTACTTAAGAAAATGATGCCCTTTTTTTCCAGTTCATCGTTCAATTTATGGTAGACGACTTCGCTTTCGTATTGGTTAGCAACACCGCCAAAGTAATCTTTCTCTGCTTTTATTACACCCAATTTATCGAAAGTGTTTCTTATCGTACAGTTCACTTTATCCCAGCTACTGACGTTGTCCTGTGCTTTCTTATAATATTTTATAGAAGAAAAGTCGATATCTAAGACGGGACCGAATTTTGGCATGCCTAGTTCCAAAAATTTTCGTAGAGACTTAAGTCTAAATTCGCTCATCCACTCTGGTTCGCCCTTTTTAGTACTTATATCTTTCACCATTTCTTCGGATAGTTCGTCGTACATAGTATCACCTTCTTTGATATTATACCAGAACAAAAGATAATTTTACAGGTAAAATTATCATCTCTTACCTCACGGTAAGAGTTTTCTGCTTCATAGACTCTGTATCCAGACTTCTCCACAGACTTAAATTCCGATAGTCGCTACCGTACTCGTTTTATCTTTACTTAATGCTTTTTATCTCTTATTCTCTTAAGTGTATACCTCTTTCATATATTTTGTAACTCCCTCAAAAGCTATATTTATACTCGCATTCAAATCTCTATCTATTTGGTTATTACACTCTTTACATTTATATACTCTTTTTCCTATATCTTTATACCTCTCATCTTTATGTCCACAGTGACTGCATATTTGACTCGATGGGTAATACTCATCTACTTGATAAAAGTATTTACCCTTTAATCTAGTTTTGTATTCTAGCTGTCTTATGATTTCTCTAAATGTAGAGTCGAGTATGTTTTTGGTTAGAGTCTTGGAGTTAGAGTTTTTTATCATTTCTTGAGTATGTAATTTCTCAGTTGTAATGATGTCATAGTTATCTGTTATCATCTTCGTTACTCTATGTAGGTAGTATTTTCTAGCATTAGTAAGTTTACTATAGAGAATTGCTAGTCTATTCTTACATTTATAGTAGTTGCTACTTCTTTTAACTTTACGAGATAATTCTCTTTGTAATCTTTTGATTCTTTTCTCATACTTATTCAAATATTTGTTATTCTCTATTATGCTACCATCTGAAAGAGTTACTATAGTTTTTACTCCTACATCTAAACCGACTACTCTAGTTGGAATTTCCATTTTCACAGGTATCGATACTTCATATATTACTGAAGCATAGTATCTTCCGTTTTTCTCTCTTGATATAGTCGCATTTATTATCTTACCCTTTATTTCAGTGAGATTTCTATATCCACGCATGGTTATCCATTTGAGTTTAGGCAACTTTATTCGTTTGTTTTTTAAGTCTATTTCTATATTGCAGTAGTTCTTTTCTTTAAATGAGGAATAGATAGCACTCGTAGTATAAGCATTCTTGTCATATTTACTTTTAAATTTAGGGTAACCAAATTTGCTTTTAAAGAATCTTTGGAAATTATCATCTAAATGAAATAGTGCTGTTCTTATAAGACAACTATCTGCTTCTTGTAGAAACGGATATTCGAGTTGTAAATTATGAACATAGTCGTTTATATTATTAAACTTATTTCTTACTCCATTTTCTTTCATATAAATTAAATAATAATTATAGACGAATCTAGAACAACCGAAGTTTTTATTTATCTTTTCTCTTTGTTCTTGAGTTGGATACAGTCTAAACTTATATGCTTTATACATAACCATCACCCCCATAGTATTGTTATATATTTATTATATAGATCATTTAAAATATGGTCAATCGATTACTATTACGAAAGGTCGTTAATTTTATTTAGCTTTTTCAATAAGTGTTACTTATAACCGAATCCTTTCAATCAAGCAGTTTCCTTGAAGATTAAAAAAGCGATAAAAAACTTTTTTTACTGAGGTTTTTTATCATCTTTTTTTAGATATATAAATTTTTTCTCTTCTTCTGGTTCATTCGCTTTATAGTAATCGATTATTTCGTCGATAGTAGGTATTTTAATCGGTATCTTCGACATGCCTATTTTGAATTCAGAAGATGGAATGCTGTCTTTTGAGGAACAGTAAGTTAAATCTAATCCGCCAATCCAGATGTTGCCGTCGTATATCCATATCAAACAGTCGTTTAATTTGCCGTTATCTCTCGAAGAAAACAATGGCATCTTTTGAATTTCCTCTAAATCGTGAACTTTAGGTTCTTCAAAAGGTAAGCCCAAGTTCTGAGCTAATTCGCTATTTAAAGTTTGTGTTCGATAATCGATATTTACTATCTCTTCATCGCTCGGCAGTAACTTGCCCATTTTTAATGCGTCTTTAGGGCTATTTAAGTGCCATAGTATACCACGAGTATTGAAAAGCATTAAGCCAGTAGCTGCCTTGAACATTTCTTGTATTCTTTGTCGTGATAACCTTAAACTGTTCTCTTTTTTCATTTCTGTATATAGCGATATTCTATCTTCAACTAGAAGTGCTCCTTCTTTTCTTTTAAAGAAATACATCGTCGAAATAATTGTACCATAGCTTTTATCGAAAGAAATAACGAGATATTGTTTGTTGTACTCAAAGAGACCGACACTCTCGAACCTGATACCACTTCCATTCGGCTCAGTTTTAAAATCTTTTATAATTCGATTGTTCTGTTTTAAAAATATTATTCCCTCTGGGGCAAAGATGGCGTGATTTGGACTCTGTTTTAATATATATCGAACGAAATCGTCTTGACAGTTCTCCGTACAGATACCTACAATCCTCATAAACTACTCCTCTTCTTGATAAAAAGTATTTTAGCACTTAAATTCTAAATAATCAATGAAAAAAGCTGGTTTGACCTTTTGATCTTCGAGTCTTCATTACAAAAAAGTGTGTATACACACACTTTTTTGTAATGGGAGAAAAACTTATTTGGCTTCGACAATCAATTTAATTGCCGTCTTTTCTTCTCCGTCTATCGTTATATCGACGAATGCTGGTATGCATACTAGATTTTTCCCACTCGGAGCGACGAATCCTCTAGCAATACAAAGAGATTTTATAGCTTGATTTAAACTTCCTGCACCAACTGTCTGCAATTCGACACAGCCGTTACTTCTGAATACATTAGCTATAGCGCCCGCTACCTTATTTGGGTTAGATTTTGATGAAACCTTTAAAATTTCCATTATTATCACTCTCCAATAAAAATATATGAGGTAGTAATAATAAAAATTCAAAAAAACTGCTGTTGGCAGTTTTAACTATTTTTTCTCGCAATCATCTTTTCGGCTATATCGCGTATTTTACTTTCATTAAACGGTTTTTGTAACATGTCAACAATAGGATACGAAAATACTTTTTTAACTGTATCAGCATCACCAGAACCAGATATTATCGAAACAGGAACTTTATCGAATAAGCCGGTAGCTTTAAAATGGTCTAGCACTTGGAAACCATCAACGCCAGGCATATTCAAATCCAAGAAAATACACATGATTCGTTCCTTTGGCATGTTGTCAATTGTACCGATGGCCTCTTGCCCATCGTTTACGGCAACTACTTCGTACTTGCCGGCAAATATCTTTTGTATAAAATTCCTTATTATATTAGAATCATCTACAACTATAATAGTTCCATTGCCGTCTATAGGTTTATTAGGTATACTTTGATTACTTAGAGCAACAGGAACCTCCTCTTCGACGAGGACACCCATATATCTTTTAAGAACGTTTAGCATCTTTTTTGTCTCATTCATCAAAGCTTCAAAATTTTCACGAACGAAGAATACATCGTTTCTCTTCCCCGCAAGTTCGTGTTCATAAAACATATCAGCTAATTTATTTATACCGAAATAACGGCAATCGCTTTTTAAAGAATGCACTATAATAGCATAATTTGGCATATCGCTCATATCTAAATACCTTTTAGCATTAAGAACTTTGCCGTCGACTTCTTTTAAAAAGTCTTCAAGCATCGTGTCGTATGTGTTCATATCGCCGAACAACTCTAAACTCTTTTTTACATCTATTCCATTTGTTATCAAAATATTGACATCTTTCATAATACACCTCACCTTAAGTATTTATTAAGTACCCTTTCTAATTCTATTTTTTCAATCGGTTTAGCTAGATAATCGTCAAAACCATTAGAGAGATATTGTTCTTTCATTCCGTTTATCGCATTAGCAGTCAGAACTACAGTAGGTGTCGAATACCCAGGGAATTTTCTTTTGAGTTCGACTAGCGTCTCAGACCCCGTTTTTTCTGGCATCATGTCGTCCATCAAAACTAAATCGTATGTCTCTTTCGTAATCATGTCGATGCATTCGTTTCCACTGTGGGCTAGCTTCACATTTACATTATACGGCTCTAAAATCTTTTCTGCAACCTTTAAATTGAGAAGGTTGTCGTCGACGACTAGTATTCTCTTATCAGAATATGTTTTAAATTGTTCTTTTTCTAGGTTTTCTTTTAAAGGCTTTACGAGAGATTCAGCATTACTGACTTTTTGGTCGACAGCAACTATGAATTTCGAGCCGACCCCATATTCACTCGTACAGACGATTTTGCCGTTCATCATCTCGACTAGTTTTTTAGTGATGGCAAGACCTAATCCCGTGCCTTCAATCGAGATGTTCTTCTCTAGTTCTAAACGACTAAATTTTGTAAACAATTTATCTATATCTTCGCTTTTTATACCGGATCCAGAATCTGTAACCGATATGATGAGTCTTACAGTATCCCCTTTTATCACCGAATCTACTTTGAAGTCGATATAACCACTATTTGTATATTTTACGGCGTTCGTTAGTAAATTTAAACATATCTGTTTTAATCTAAATGCATCTCCTCGAAGCACGCTAGGTAAATCTCTATCAAAATGAGTTTTAAAAGTTATCGGTTTGTCATTAATCCTAGCTTTTGTTATGGCAACTAAGTCGTCGAGCATTTCTTCTATATCGTAATCGTTTTCGATTATTTCGATCTTATTTTCTTCGATTTTCGTTATGTCTAGTATACCATTAACTAACTCTAAATGGCTCTCTTAAGCACTGACTATATATTTGGCATCTTCTGTGACTTTGGGGTCTTTATTATCTTC
>CAZLNI010000021.1:0-15581 GCA_964560995.1 uncultured Muribaculaceae bacterium | reverse complement strand
TCCTTCTTGATAAACGTTTTCTCCTGTGTTATACTTTATTTATAGTAGAGGAGAGACGTTATGAATAAAGATGAAAATTTTGGAAATAAAGATGTAATCTTAGATGAAGAAAATGAAAGAGTTGAAAAAGAAGTAGAAGAACTCGTCCAAGAAGATGCAAAAGATAGAAGAAAAATGATTATCATCATTTTAATCATCTTATTGCTTTTAATCGTCATGTTCATAGCGATGTCTTTTTCGGCATTTATAAATACGACTTGTACACTCAATTGCGATATGGACGGAGATGGTGAAATCGATACAAATATCGATACTGATGGCGATGGGAAGTGCGATGTCAATTGCTTAGTTGTTGGCAAAGACGGTAAATCTTATCTCATCAATATAGATTATTTCGGGGATAAAATTCCAAGGTGGAATCTGGATACAAATGGCGACGGCATTCCAGATATCAATTTGGTCGATAAGGATATAACCGACGACGGAGAATGTGATTTTAACTGTGACACTAATGGCGATGGGCGACCAGATATCAACTTGGATTTCGACAACACGAATTATTGTAAGTTAAACTGTGATACAAATGGTGACCGCGAGGCTGATATAAATATCGACACGAATAAAGATGGCAAACCAGATTTAGATATAGATTATGATAAAGATGGTAAACCAGATTTTAATAAAGATACCACTGGTGATGGAAAGCCAGATAAGAATTTGGTCGATAAAGACATAAATAACGATGGTATATGTGACTTCAACTGCGACGATGATGATGACGGAATACCAGAGCGCAATCTAGATTTTGACGACGACGGAATTTGTGACTTAAATTGTGATAAAAACAACGATGGTATATGTGATTTGAATTGTGACACGAATGGCGACGGTAAGCCGGATAAAAATGTCGATTCGAATAAAGATGGCATTTGTGACTTAAATTGCGATAAGAATAACGATGGAATTTGTGACTTGAACTGTGATACGAATGGCGACGGTAAACCAGATAAGAATATCGATACAGATAAAGATGGTATTTGTGACTTAAACTGCGATAGAGATGGCGATGGGTTGTGTGATACAAACTGCGACACGAATGGCGATGGTAAACCAGATAAAAATATCGATACAAATAAAGATGGCGTTTGCGATATAAATTGTGATACGAACAACGACGGTGTATGCGATTTAAACTGCGATACAAATGGCGATGGAAAGCCAGATAAGAATATCGATACAGATAAAGATGGTATTTGTGACTTAAACTGCGATAATAATAACGATGGTGTGTGTGATTTGAATTGCGATACAAATGGTGACGGTAAACCAGATAAGAACGTCGACCGCGATGGCGATGGTGTATGCGATTTAAACTGTGATACTAATGGTGATGGTGTCTGTGATAGGGACTGCGATACGAACGGCGATGGCATGTGCGATGTCAACTGTGTTTCGGCTTTAAATAATAGCAATCTGAAATCGCTTACAGTAAGCGGCTTTACATTGAGCCCTGAGTTTGATCCTAAGAAGACGGATTATAAAGTGACTGTTCCATCTTATACTGGTAAAGTATATGTCAATGCTGAAGCAGAAAGTAAGAAAGCTAAAGTAGAAGGAACAGGGCTTGTAGAAGTTAAAGACCAAACGACTAAAGTTACGATTACTGTTACTGCTATGGATGGTAGCAAAAAGGTTTATACTGTAACGATAGAGAAAGA
The DNA here is from genome assembly GCA_964560995.1 of uncultured Muribaculaceae bacterium. GTDB lineage: Bacteria > Bacillota_I > Bacilli_A > RF39 > UBA660 > RUG11867. The sequence continues at coordinate 13,863 of CAZLNI010000021.1, read as the reverse complement.
ACCAGAGGAACCAATGCAAAGTTACTTCTTGCAAGTCGATTACTATAGAGGTCTCGTCGTGACAGACGTCTATCCTGGATTCCAAGGTACACACTCGTTCACAGTAAAAAACGTTTCGAAAAGAACACTCGTCTATACGATAAGTTTTAGAGATGTGACAAATACTTTCGTCAGAAGCGACTTAAAATATAACGTCGTAAAAGATGGTAAAAATCTACTTAAAGATTGGACGACTGTACCTCGAGAAGATGGCGTAATAACAGAGGACATAATCATCGGTCCTGGGGAGATGGCGAACTACGATATCAACTATTGGTTTGTAAATACAAATGTAAACCAAGATGTCGATATGGGTAAAACTTTCAATGCTGGAGTAATAGTCACTTTTGACGATGCATCCATATTAAAAAGATAAGACGACTTGATGGAGTCGCCTTTTCATTTGACAAGAGAGATTTTTTATAATTAAAATAGAAACGGAGAGATAAAATGAGAGAAGCATTTGATAATATTGCGCCTGATGTGTTAGATGAAATGATTACAAATTATTGTGAAGTTATTTTGCAAGCAGAGACATTAGAAGAAGTTGCCGGGATTATGCTGATATTCGGGAAGCTTTTAAAGAGTGCGGTTGTACAGAAGAACAAGTAACCGCTTTAATGCAAACAGTAGACAACTGTGTAAAAGAATTAGAGAGTGGAGTATTAGTTATTGATGAGGGTGGACGCTTAGCTTATAATGAATCAGCTACTAATCAAACTACTGCAACTGATACCGTAACGCAAAGCGATGCTGTTTCACCTTTGGCTGTCGGAGGGTTCAGTGCAGTTGCAGCTTGCATGGTCGGAGTTTTAGTTTTTAAAAAAAATGTGCTTAAAAGACATAGCAAGAATAATGTTAAATAATGATTCTATATCGAAGTTGGAAGTATATTCTTCCTTTTTTATTGTTAATTTTATTAAACACGGTTATAATATGGTTAGTATAGGCGAGAAAAGTTATGGATAGAAGAGTCAAATATTTAAAAAAATCTTTGTTTATCTTAGCGATGGTTTTAATAGTTTCATTTAGCGGCTTCGTCATTTTTTGCAAAATCCAAGAAGCTATATATTATAAAAAGGGTCCTCTTTATGAGCCTATATTCACTATTTATACCATTGCGAGCGATTCTATGAAACCGAATTTTAATAAATATGACATCGTAATAAATAAGACGGTCAATCCAGAGGAAATAGAGATAGGGGATGTCATCACTTTTAAATCGACAAATCTAGAATATCCCGGTATTATCATGACGCATAGAGTAGTCGGAATTACAAGCGATGAAAAAGACAGAATAGCTTTTGATACTAAGGGTGACAATAATCCCCAAAAGGATTCTTCTTATGCTAGAGGGCATAACATATTAGGTAAAGTGGTATTAAAAATACCTTTAATCGGTTTTTTTGGCACGCCTTATGGTTTAATTATAATTGCAGGTTTTCTCATAGTTATAATAATTAAAAGAACGAAATTAAAAAAGATAATTTCAGATAGATGATGTTTATCACTTGTAATTTTTTTCATATTAATATATACTTATAATGGTGAACGATATGGATAAAAAGGGTAAGATAAAGAAGACATTTTCTAGTATCCAAAATGCATGGAAGGCTTTTAGAAGTACTTACCTCTTTAAGCTTGTTCGGAGATTTCTGTCTACTGTCTGTTCTATCATATTAGTCATTTTGCTCATTATTGGAGCACTGATGTTTTACTTTAACATGAAGATAAAGGCTTATGAAAAAAAGGGAATGGAATATACTTCTCCTTTTGGATTATATACGATTATTAGTGGCAGTATGGAACCTAATGTCTCAGTATATGATGTGGTTATCGCTGTAGATGAGGATGTCAGCAAATTAAAAGTAGGAGATATAATAACTTTTATTTCAAATTGGAATGTCAATTTTGGCTTGACAGTTACACATAGAATAATCGGAATTGATAAAACTTCGACTGGAGAGATACAACTTAGGACGAAGGGAGATAACAATCCAACGGGTGATGGTGGAACTGTAACGCAAGCGAACCTTGTAGGTAAGGTCGTCGGTAGAATTCCACAATTGGGAAGGTTACAATTTTTCCTTGCTAAAAAAATCGGTTGGTTCTTAGTCGTGTTCATTCCATCAGTTATCATAATAATTGTGGACGTAATGAAAATATTTAAGTTGCGCGTACTTAAAACCCAGATCGATAATGTTAAACCGATTAATGAGCTTGAAAAAAGCGAAAATGTACAAGCTAGAAATATTAAAAGTCCCGTAAAAACGGTAGATGAAATTCTATCTGAAAAGAAGGTAAAAGAAGACGAAAATGTCGATACAGTTGAGCTACCAAAAGTTGGGGAAGATGGAGTTATTAAGGAGAATCCAGTGGCTTTACCTAACGAGTACGAAAATGAGTATCATAGTGGAAAAACAGAAATAATAAATATAGTACATGCCGACCTAGACGAAGATTTAAAAATTGAAAACGCGATTATTCCTAAAGTAGATGAGGAGATTTCACAATCAGTCGATATCGAAATACCAAAACTTAAACAGAATAACGATGATAGCGATAAAGATGGCGATGTTCCTCTTCCTAAAAGAACGGAATTGAAACCGAGAAAATAATTAAACCAAAGATGTCTAAAGATCACTTTGGTTTTTATTTTCTTTTTCTTGTATTTTGCTATTAAAAATAGTATATTAGTCAAGTATTGGAGTGGGAAATATGGTTATAAAGAAAGATGCCGCAATCGTCTATAATATTCTATATAATGGTGGTACTCTTGATTCTGATACTTTGAGAGTAAACGGGATAAACAATTATCGTGTAAAAAAGTTGTTAGCCGAAGGTCTATTAGCAAATACAGATAAGGCTGGATATTATAAATTGAGCGATGTACGGGAATATGAAAGGTATAAAGAGTCTTGTTCTAGTAATACCGAAGAAATATTGGTTATGTCGCCCTTAGAGATGACAGTTTTCAATCTATATCTTAAAAATGGGTTTTTAACTCCTAAATCTTTAAGTGAAATAGGGATCGACTCCAACCAGATTAATAGATTGATGTATAATGGTATTCTTCAAAGGATACCGGATAAAGTTGGTTTTTACAGACCGGTAAATGCTCTTCTTTTGGAGAGTTATAGAAGAGAAGTTAAGAGGCATCCCGAGTTAATGCGGTTAGCCGCTCCACAAATGGACAAAAAAACCGTGCGCCTATGTGAAATATTTGTTGAAAATGGCAATTTAACGGAGAAGGGGCTCATTAAAGGAGGCTTCAGTAAAGAAGAGGTTCGCAAGTTGATAGACGGTGGTGAGCTTGTAAAACTCGAGAATGGAGCATATGTATTATCTAATATGTTCAATATCATTTTATATGGAAAATCTTTGGAAAGACAAAATAGATATGAAGAAGCATTCGCTTGTTATAATCTCGCTTATAAGCGCGACTTAAAAAGAAGTGTTTTCGATGAGATTATGCAACATATAATTTTGGAAAAATATCAAGAGGCACTAGAATATTTAAAAGAAATAGGAGGTTTAGAGGGAACACCTTATATTAAGGAATATAATTTCTACTTATTTTTATTGAGCTTCTTATATATTTTACCTACAGAATTCAAAAAGACTGTGAAGGGATTTAAATTAGAAGATTTACTCATTTCAAAAGAAAATGAAGTTAACGGATTAGATATCGACGCAGTTAACGAAGTAAGAACGCTTGTTTATAAATTGAAATTTAAAAGCGCACTTGAAAAACTATTAGCTTTAGCTGGAACAATGCCTAATAGTAAAGAAGAGTTCGTTTTGAAAAGTTCAATTCAAACTATCATAAATAAAATGACAGATTTTAAAACAGGATTGATAGAAGCTATTAGACATAATCGCATAAGAGAAGTCGAATTTCTTACTAAAAGAGAAATATTGGCACATAGAGTAGATAGCTCTACTAAGTATTTTTACTTAATAGCTCACGATATAATAGTTATGCGCGAGAGCCAACAAAGTATCAGTCCGATAGGAGAGGAAGAAAACACTCTTTTGAAGTGTATACTCAGTAAGAGATATAAAAGAGCTTATGAATTGAGTTTGATAAAGGGTAGAAATTCTAGTATTGCTCTAGATGAAAACTATCTTAGCATGTTATTAGATGTTGCGAGAAGGACCGTCGCGTTGTTCGATGAAAACCCAGTCGATATAATAAGTATTATACAAGAAGACTTCGAGCGGGGAGAGAAAACTTTAGCAGAATTCTATTCGAAAAAACTTTTAAATGTGCGGGGACTATTAGATTACGAATATTTACTCACAAAAGAAATTGAGCTTGCTTCGTTCGGAGAGAAACGCGACTTTACTAGAGTGGCGAGTATATTAATGGATATTATAAAAGGCACTTTGATTATCGACTACGATTTATATGCGACCTGGTATTTAGATGAGTTGGCTAAAGGAAATATAGAAGCAGCAAACATATGTATCGGTATTGTGCGAGAAGCTATTAAGAAAAAGCATATCGAAGGTACATATGAGGACCTCATCAAAGATTTAGAAAGTATGAGAAAACTTTACAAAAACGGAGCAGAAATCAATAGAATCGATCTACAACCAGTTGACAGTAATAAAAATGAAAGTGCGGGTAGCAATTAGACTACTTGACAAAGAAGCAAATATTGATATATAATTTTACTTGATAAAGCAAAAGACGAAGACGTCGAGATAACAGAACGCTTAGAAGAGAGACTAATTTAGGTGAAAGTAGTCAGCGTTTCTAATCTTGAAGATCACTTCCGATGCGACTTTCCGATATTTAAGAAAGTACGGGTTAAGCTCACGTTAAGAGCGAGAGGTGAAAATTAAGTTTCACAAATTAAGGTGGTACCACGGGTATAAGCTCGTCCTTTAGTTTGTGGGCTTTTTTATTTAGAAAGAAGGAGAATTTATGGATTACAAAGACACTTTGAAGATGCCTAATACGGAATTTCCGATGAGAGGCAATTTGCCCGAAAACGAAGTTAAGATGCTTGAGAAATGGGAGAGCATGGACTTATACAACAAAATAAAAGAAAAAAATAAGGATGGGAAACCATTTGTACTACACGATGGTCCTCCTTATGCAAATGGCGACATACATGTCGGACATGCGATGAATAAGACTTTAAAGGATTTCATTAACCGTTATAAGTTTATGCGAGGATTTGATGTCACTTATATTCCCGGTTGGGATACACATGGTCTACCAACTGAACAGGCGGTTACTAATAAGGGCGTCGACCGCAAAAAGATGACAAAGGCAGAATTTAGAACTGTCTGTCAACAGTTTGCAGAGGAACAAGTAGCTAAGCAAATGGATGGATTTAAGAGGCTTGAAGTTTTAGGCGATTGGGAGCATCCATATATTACTTATCAAAAAGAGTTCGAAGCTTCACAGATAAGAGTATTCGCCGAGATGGTCAAAAAGGGACTGATATTTAAAGGGATGAAACCTGTTTACTGGAGCCCTAGTTCAGAATCAGCTTTGGCAGAGGCGGAAATCGAATATCACGACCGCAAAGACGCTTCTATATATGTAGCTTTCCCAGTCAAAGATGGAAACGATGTGCTAAAACAAAACGATAATTTAGTCATTTGGACGACGACACCATGGACTATTCCTGGTAATACGGGTATTTGTGTAAACGAAAACTACGACTATGTCAAAGTAGAAGTGGAAGGTAAATATTACGTCGTTGCTAAAGACCTTTTGAAAGATTTAGCCGAGTTGTTCGAATGGAACGATTTTAAAGAGGTTTCTACTTTTAAAGGAAAGGAGATCGTCGGCTTAGAATATGACCACGTTTTTAAAACGCGCGTAGGTAAAGTAGTGTGCGGAGACCACGTCACATTAGATAGTGGTACAGGTTTAGTTCATACAGCTCCTAGTTATGGTGCTGACGACTTCGAGGTAGGCAAAAAGTTTGGGCTCGACATGGTTTTCGGTGTCGATGACGATGGTAAACTAAACAAAGAGTCTGGTGAAGAGTTCGCCGGTCTATATTTCGAAGACGCCAATAAAGCTATTACGATGAAACTCGATGAAATAGGTGTCTTGTTAAAAATGAAGTGGATTACTCACAGTTATCCACACGACTGGAGAACGAAAAAACCTGTCATCTTCCGAGCAACTTCACAATGGTTTTGTTCTATCGATAAGATAAGAGAAGACATATTAAACGAAATCGAGTCGAATATCGTTTGGCACCCAGAATGGGGTCACACGAGACTTGGCAACATGATTAAAGATAGAGGTGACTGGTGCATCTCTCGTCAACGCGCTTGGGGCGTACCACTACCTATCTTTTACAATGAAGATGGTTCAGAAATCTTAGATTATGATGTCATCATGCACGTAGCCGATTTATTTCAAAAATATGGCAGTAACATTTGGTTTGAACGTGATGCGAAGGATTTACTTCCAGATGGATATACTAATCCTGCTAGCCCGAACGGACAATTTAAAAAAGAGGAAGATATCATGGATGTCTGGTTCGACTCTGGTTCTAGCCATACAGGCGCAATGGTGGCGAGAGGCCTACCATATCCTGCGGACGTGTACTTTGAAGGATGCGACCAGTATCGCGGATGGTTCAATTCTTCTTTGATAACTGGCGTAGCTGTCTACGGTAAGGCTCCTTATAAGACGGTTATATCCCACGGATTTACGATGGACGGTAATGGCAATAAGATGAGTAAGTCATTGGGCAATACGATCGATCCACTAAAACTCTTCCAATTGCACGGTGCCGACATAGTGCGACTTTGGGTTGCAAGTGTCGATTATACTGAAGACGTTCGCATAAGCGAAGATATAATCAAACAGGTAAAAGAGTCTTATCGTAAAATAAGAAATACTTACAAATTCTTATTGGGTAATTTGAGCGATTTCAATATAGATAAACATGCCGTAGAATTTGCCGAAATGTTACCATACGATAAATACATGATGGTCAAATTGAACGAGTATACTAAATCTGTATTGGATGCTTATGACAATTACGAATTCCAAGAAGTATATAAACTTACGAACAATTTCGTTTCGTTCGATTTATCCAATTTCTACTTAGATTTTACGAAAGATATATTGTACATCGAAAAAGAAGATGCGAAAGCGAGACGTAGTGTACAAACGGTACTTTACCATGTCATTAATAATCTGATAAAATTATTGGCACCAATGCTTCCATATACGTCTGAAGAGGTTTATGGATATATCGGTGGCAAGGAAGAAAGCGTCCATCTCGAACGCATGCCAGAAGTCGTCACTTATGAAGGTGCAGAAGATATACTTAAAGATTTTGCGTTGTTCTTCGAGGTAAAAGAGGACGTCAATAAAGCATTAGAAGATGCCCGCAATGAGAAGACGATAGGTTCAAGTTTGGAAGCAGAAGTGCTCGTCAACGCAGATGGAGAATATGCAAGAGTCTTAGACAGTTTACGCGATTACTTACATCAACTCTTCATCGTCTCTCACGTCGAACTCGTTACAGAAGAACTCCCTATAATAAATAAAGTGGGAGTTAAAGTAGTCAAGTCTGATGGCGAAAAGTGCGAACGTTGCTGGAACTATGTCGATGAGACTAAAGACGGCTTGTGTCCTAGATGTCAAAGTATTTTAAAATAGATTATAACCCTAGCGAGTATTATTCGTCGGGGTTTTTAGTTGATTGTTTGACATTTTATAATAAGTGTGTATAATAGAGGCATATTTTGAAGGGGGAATTAAATTATGTCATCTTTTAGAGCAAAAGTATATTGTTTTTGTAACGGCAATCGTGAGCCAGTAACACATGTATGGTGGCATACCGACGATTTGATTAGAGGATATATCGATTTTAAATGTCCTTATTGTGGCGAAAAAAACACTGTAACATTAAGCCAATGCTGTATTTGTGATGAGGAAGAATATAGAAGAGCTGTTGAAATGGCGAATATAGTTAAAGAGCGAGAAGATAAATTAAAAAAAGAAAATCGAGGTAAATCTCACGTGATGGCGCCACGCAAATGGTGGCAAAGAAAATCGCGTGGTGATTATTGATAACAATTGTCGTTGTTTAATATTAATTTTTACTGTAATTAGAATAACTAGGCGTTGTACGAAGAGAGAAAAAAGTGTTGAATGTTCTATTTTTTCTCTTTTTTATTTCTTTTGTTATATATATATTTTAATTTCGTCGGAATCTAATTTTAACGTAATTTTTTGACAATTATAAACTTATACTATATAATCAAGTTAAGAAGGTGTTAGTTGTGGGCAATTTAAAAAGAGTAGAAGTTAGTAAAGAGGATTTAAAAAAAATAAAAAAGAATAAAAAGTTGGTGTTGTTGCAACCAGAAACAGCGGAAACAACTGAGATTTATGCTAAAGATAAAATCGTTTTAATGAGCAAAGAAGCGGCTAAAAAGGTTAAGAAAAAAGTCAAATCCGTTTTAAAGTATGACGATTTAGATACTGCTTTAGAAAGCACAAAAAAGGCAAAGTTAGGGCTTAAGAAGGGTGAGACTTTCAATCGAGATGAGTTTTTAAAAAGCCATTCTTCTCATGATTTAAAAAAGTCTGGCATAGTAGCTATCGAAGTTAAACCGCGCCTAACGTTTATGCGCGTGTTACTAATTTTATTGTGCATAGTTTTAGGAGTCATGCTTTGCTTTAAATTAGATACTATCTTAAAAAAAGCAAATGTCGAAAAGGTTAGCAAGCAGATTAGTTCGATATATGAAGAAAAGAGGGGATTCGTATTCTTAGAAATAAACCCATCTTTAGCTTTGGAAACGAGAGGAAACGAAGTTGTGGGAGTTGCTTGTTTAAATGAAGACTGTATGAAGATGTATGAAGATATCGACATCATAGGTAAAAATATAGAGAACAGCATCGAAGCGATTTATAATGTTGCCAAAGATAGAGGATTCGATACATCTAAAGGAGTCAGAGTAAAATCGAGCGAAACGGTCGAGATAACTAAAATACCAGATTACGTCTCTATAGAATACATTTCAAGCGTAGAAGAGTCGAAGCTTATCGAAAAGGTCATAAATAAAGACAATTTGACTTTAGAAAATAATGACGATTATTATACAAAATTGTGGGAGAATTTAAAGAAAGACTCGCAGTACGATAAAGCCTATACTTGTGAAATGGTAGAAGATAAATTAGAGTGCCACTTTTTAGAGCAATATATTCGTCCGATAGAGGGAATATTGGATGGAAGTGCACCAATGACAAAAGCTTTACAAATACTATTTTTCAATCAGCTTACTGGTATAAAAAACACTTTAGATAAATTTAATATTCCAAATACGTTTGGACAATATGCCGCCAATATGGGGGACGACACCAACCAGATTATATTAAACGGTGTAAAGTATCAATATGTTTTAGATTACTCTCATAACGGTTATGGAATTAAAAACGCCTGTTATTATAGAGCGAAAATAAAAGGGGAATGTATAAAGGAATTTGGTATATGTGATTATAGATACGAAGAGAAGGCATTTTCTATTTTGGATATGGATTTGTTGAATCCGACTGCTGTACTAGGTAAATTGAGAGTTAACGATTTAAGTTAAAATATAATTTTAAGCGAGAAATTGACGGACATAATTATAAATGCTATAATCTCTATATCTAGAAAGGCCTCATTATGGAAATTAAAAACGTTAGAAAACCAACTGAAAAAGAGAAAAAAGATATTATCCCTAAGTTGACTATTATAGGAGTAACTACTGCAATTATCACATTACTAATCTATTTTACGCAATTTTATAAGTATGATATAGGTGAAAGCATGCACATTGTTGAGAGATTTTGGACTTCTAAAAGTGACGCCCAACACAATTTACTCATCAGTTTTTTTGAAGAACTTTACGGAAGAGATTATATGCTCAATAAATTAGAAGGGCTTCCAATAAGCGCATTAGTTGCTGTTCTAGCTGAAGCTCTTTGTGGAGTTGTATATAAAGGCTACACTTTCTTTCATGAGGATAAGAAGATATTATGAATGTTACAAAAGGAACGATTATAGAACTAGAAGATGGAAAAGAATACTATATATTAGATGAGATTCTTTTAAATGATAAACGTTATTTTTATATAACTAACATTAACGCTCCAGAAGAAAAAGACATCCGTTTTGTCGAATATATTAATGGGAAAGTTTTTGATGTCATCGATGAAGAGATATATAAAAAATTGTTATTAGCAATATATAGAGAAAACAACGATGGTCAATAAAGATGTTATTTATTAGTTGAGGCTTCTAAGTGACGTGCTTCTAATGAAGTTCGTCTTTTTATATAATTAAATATGTTTAGTAAAAGTGAAGAGTCAGAACTAAAAAGATTACAGTTCGAAAACTTTTTATGGATAGTTTTCATATTTTTAGCTATAGCTAATATTGTTGCAGATGATTATCAACAGGACTTTATCAAGACTAAAGATAAAACATATCAGCTTTCAGCAAATAAGATATTCGAATTTACTTTGATTATATCATTTTTAATCTATATTTATTACTTAATTCGCAACTATGATTTTTACAAAAAGATTCCAGAAAACAAAAAGGCCGATTACTTTATTAAATTATTAGGAAGCATTTTAATCTTGGTGGGAGCTCTTTGTTTTATCTATTTTCAGTTTAAAGATGATTATTTTGAAGGGACGCCTGCTATTTAGTGGAAGTCTTTAATAAATCTTAAGATATCTTCATCGGCTAGTTCTAGGATGGCGATTATCTTTTGGATCGTTTCGAAGCGAGCATATTTATATTGCCCGTTTTCGATGCGATGTAAATTGCGCCAAGAAATCCCACATTTTTCTGCTAAGCTTTCTAAAGTATATCCTTTTTTAATCCTATATTCTTTTAACATGGTATCACCTCATATATGACAATTATGTCATTTTATTTTTAGTGTGTGTATGTCGCAAGTGTCAAAGTAAATATAAGTTTGCAAAAAATGACGATTTTTCGTACATGAACTTCATTGTAATATCTAGATTTAAAGTTTATAATTCTATTTAAGAAAGGGTGGCATTTGTGAATATAATTGGAGGAATCGTTTCAGAAATCGTTCTTTATTCGGGTGATGAAAGCGAATATGATATTTATAAAGAGAAGGAATCTATTTTTAAAAAATTAGCAGAATTCGTAAATATTACCTTATATGAAGTTGTAGAGTTAGAGGATGAAATAAGACTTTCTTTAAAAAAGGAAATACTAGGAGATAACTTAAAGAAATTTTTAGAGTTGATGAATCACTATTTGGTAGACGGTATAGTAGAGTACAAGAACTTGCAAGAAAACTATTATGAAGAAGATAGTATACAGAATGAAATAAGCAAACTATCTAATCATTTAGGAATAGATATAAAATATATCGAATTTTGGAAGCCGAACATTACAATTTCTAATAATGGCGATTTACTCATCAAAAGTTTTAAGAACTTAGCAAAAGGACTAAGTGCTAACTATCTTTGCAGGGCTTTCACTTTTTTTTGTAAAGGTGATGATTAAAGGCTTTGATAGAGTTTGCAAAATAGAGCATTTAATTATATAATATTCGTATAGTATGGCACAATAGTCATAATTTATAAGTAAGGTAGGTATTTATATGGTCGATAAAAACGGTAATGGTCTTAATAAAAAAGGTATTTTGTTAGTTATTGCATTAGCAACACTGTTGGTAATTGGTGGTATTTCTTTTGCCTATACATGGGCAGATAAATTGACTAATGAGCCATTAGACGTTTTGGCCTCAACAGCTACGCTTAAACTAAGATATAACGATTGTGCAAACGAAGATGTAAGTACTTGTGGAGATATTACTGCAGACCTTGCTCCGGGAGAATCCATTTCTAAGACTTTTGAAGTAAAGAACGTCGGTACTTTAGACGCAACCTATGATATTTATTTTAGGGAATTAGAAAATACCTTCAAAAATAGCGATTTAGTTTATACGCTCGAGGATTTAACTAATGATAAAGTTATCGTTTCTGAAAGAGTAATCCCAATGGGAACGAAAAATAATATACTTATTAAGAGAGATTTATTGTCTCCAGTAGGAAGTACTGTTAGATATAAATTGACTGTAACTTTTCTAAATAGAGAATATGACCAAAGCGAAAACATGGATGCCGAGTTTAGTCTAAAACTCAAAATAGGGGAACTCCAATCGACTGCTAAAAGTATGATGATGAGTAGAATAGTTGGCGAAGGAGATGATATGTCTCTTTCTGAAGAGGGACTTTGGTCGCATTATGAAAATGTCGAAAAAATAGTGTTTGAAGATAGTTTAACTCCTAAAGAAAATGCAGCATATGTTTATGATATGTCGAATAGTTCTTCTGAACCAGAAAGTGTCATGGCTTATTTAGTACCAAGTGAAAGTAATAGTGAAAACTATATCGCTTATATACAAGGAGAGGGTGGAGTTAAGGCGCCAGTTAATTCTATGTATTTATTTGCAATTTTTAGTAATTTAAATTCTATCGAAAATCTAGAGTATTTGGATACTAGTGATGTTACTGATATGAACAATATGTTTTCTGGAAGCGGATTAATAACATTAGATTTAAGTAATTTTGATACTAGCAATGTTACCAATATGAGTTATATGTTTAATCAAAATAATAATCTTAAATATTTGGATTTAGGAAATTTTGATACAAAACATGTTATAAATATGACGCGAATGTTTAATCTATGTGAAAAGCTCATATCCTTAGATTTAAGTTGTTTTGATACGGGTAATGTAACTGATATGACAGCTATGTTTTATAATTGTATTAGTCTTGAGTCTTTAAATTTAAATAATTTCGATTTTTCACATTTGACATCTTTGAGTGCTTTTTTTGCCGGTCTCTCAAAATTAACAACCTTGAACCTAAATAATGTTAATACGAAAAATATTACGGATATGAGTTCAATGTTTAATAGTTGTACGAATCTCAAAACTTTAGATTTAAGTAGTTTCGATACGAGCGATGTTACAAATATGATGACCATGTTTGTTTATTGCAGTAGTCTTACATCTTTAGATTTAAGTAGTTTTGATACCAGTAAGGTTACTAGTATGGAAAGTATGTTTGGATTATGCAATAATCTTGAATTCTTAAATTTAAGCGGCTTTGATTTCTCAAATTTAACATCTATGCAAGCATTTTTTGAAAATATGCCAAAATTAATAACTTTAAAGCTTGATAATGCCAATACAAGTAATATTACTGATATGAGTTATATGTTTGCAAATTGTCCAAATCTTACGACATTAGATTTAAGCAGTTTTGATACAAGCAAGGTTACAAATATGGAATATATGTTTGACGGATGTAATTCATTGATCGATTTAAATATTAAGAATTGGAATATAAATGCAAATACATCCTCTTATGTTTTTCATGCTATACCATCAACAATTAAAATATCAGTTAGTAACTCTGCTATGGGAGAATGGGTGATAAGCCATTCTGTTAATCCTCGACTTACTACTGCTAATATTGTTATCTAGATTTAAGTATAAATGCTAATTGACTTTATAAGCCGGTAATGTTAAAGTAAGCGCGTATTGAATTACATGGGGGAATTTAATATGGTAAGCGAGCGAAAAAAATATTACCGATTTTTAATTGTAAGTGTATTATTAATGTTTGTAATGAACTTAATGTTTAATATATTTATACTAGATTACTTTTTCTCTATACCTTTAAAATATACAAAAGTAGTCGAAGAAAAAGCTTATAAAAATGTCGTCTTTTTGGGAGATTCGATAACAGAAGTTTACGATTTGGGATTATACTATGCT
>CAZLNI010000020.1:0-15828 GCA_964560995.1 uncultured Muribaculaceae bacterium | reverse complement strand
CTTTACGGAGGGACGATTGGCATGTATGCAATAAATCAAAACTTGGCTGACATGAGCAAAAAAGGTAAGAGAGTGGCGACAAGCCCTACGCGTAAAAGGACACTTATCTTTAGTAGTGTACTTGCAAGTTACATAGTTCAAACTATAGGACTAGCTTTACTATTTGTATATACAATTTTTGTGTTGAAAGTAAACTACGGTTCGAATTTGCCGTTGTTAATTGTCCTTGCCCTCGCGGGATGTCTAGCAGGGTTAAGTCTAGGCATAGCTGTTTCCGCTTCCATTAAGGCAAGCGAAGACACTAAGATGGGCATCATCATTTCTCTTACGATGGCGGGTTGCTTCCTATCGGGTATGATGGGTATAACGATGAAATATATAATCGATTCTCACATCCCTCTTCTAAATAAAATAAACCCCGCTAATATGATAACCGACGGTTTATACGCTCTTTACTACTATACTGACAATACGCGCTACTTCTTTAATCTAATCAGTATTCTAATCTTTTCTAGTTTGATGATACTGTTATCTATACGCAGTTTGAGGAGGAATAAATATGATAGTATTTAAGACATTTTTAAAGATACTCAACAAATGCAAGATACCGATTATCATGTACACAGCCTTTTTAGTACTTTTTAGCAGTTTTAGTCTTCAAGCTAACCAAAATACGGTTTCTTTTGAAGCCTCAAAGCCCGATATCGTCATCATAAACGACGACGACGAGGTCGGGTTGACGAAAAGCCTTACTGACTATCTTCACGCTAATTCCATAGAGAAAGAATATGTTAGTGAAGAAATACCAGATGCACTATTTTATAGAAGCATAAATATCGTTATTCACATACCAAAAAATTTTAGAGTTGACTTTTTGGAAGGAAAAAATCCTAAAATCGAGATCCAAAGCACCGGCGATTATCAAGCAAGTCTTGCCAATATGCTGTTGAAACGCTATCTGAAAATCGCTAATACTTACCGTTCAATTATGGATAGTGAAGAAGATATAATCTCTTCGACTGAACGCACGTTAAGCGAACAAGTAGCGGTTAAAATGACGACAAAGCTCGATACGGGTGGATTAGAGAAAGCATCTCGTTATTTCAATTTTATGAATTATTGCCTTTTAGCAGGAGCGATATTCATCATATGTCTCGTCATGGCAATCTTCAAAGACGAAAAAATAGAAAAGAGAACTATTATAAGCAGCACCGATTATGGTAAGTTTAATAAGCAACTACTTTTATGTAATGCACTATTCACAGTCACTTTGTGGTTCATCTATATTTTCATAAGTTTGTTTCTCGTCGGTCGCGCAATGTTCTCAGTTCACGGCTTACTTTATATGTTAAATTCGCTTATCTTCTCGTTCTGCGCCCTTTCTTTAGCATTCTTATTAAGCACCGTCGTAAGACATAAAGAGGCGATTAACGGCATCGTAAATGTCATCGCCCTAGGTAGCAGTTTCCTCTGTGGAGCCTTTGTGCCAGTAGAGTTTTTGCCAAAAAGCGTCTTAAATGCCGCGCACGTTTTACCATCTTATTGGTTTATACAGTCTAATGAGAGAATAAAGACTTTAGAAACTTTCAATTGGATAAACTTAAGACCAATTATGACAAACATGCTCGTTATATGTTGTTTTACTTTGTTGTTTATAGCTGCTTCTATTTTAGTTGCAAAACTGAAAAGAAAAAAAGATTAAAAAAAGACTGCCACGCAGCCTTTTTAAATTTTTATAAATCTTGAATATCCTTCGACAAACTGACAAATACTTCGTCATCACCGTAATATCTTCTGTCAAAAAGTAACCAACCATCACTCGCTTTTTTAACTTGTGGTAAAATCTCGTTAGCTAAATCACTTGGATAGTTAGCCACGTCAGCTTTGGCTGCTTCGAGTTTAAAGTCACCTTGTAATTCATACTTTTTAGCTTGCAAATCGGATTCCAATTTTGCAACTTTTTGTACAAATTGTGCCTCGTGAGTTTCGTTAGCATTTGCTTCCTCATAAAGAGCAAATAATTCATCTTTTCTCTTTAATGGAGCAAGAATACTCTTAACAGCAGCTTCATTTGCGGCTTTTTTATCTTCCTTTGAAGTTATACTTTGTTCGTTAGTGACAGATTTACATAATTCTTTTACTAATAACATTTCCATAATTTTATTTAAGTCTAAATTGCTATATTCTTTTTCGCTCAGTAGACCAACCGTCAAAATTAAGCATCCGCAAATGTGGTCGGCAACGGATTCTACTTTATCACTAGGTATGCCAACTTCTTGCCAACCTGTGCGGACAGTGCTTTTTAAGTTGCTTGCGGCAAGATAAAAATCGATAATATTTTTATTCATATTCTTCTTCCTTTCCACGTTTATTATAACACATTTTAGTGAGGAAACAAGTTTAAAAAAATAATGATTGTCAAACCTCGATAAATATGTTATATTATTAATGCCGATTGATTCGGTATTAATCTTGGCGGTGTAGCTCAGTTGGCTAGAGCGACCGGTTCATACCCGGTAGGTCGGGAGTTCGACCCTCTCCGCCGCTACCAATTAGATACTGTAAAGAGTGGCTTATAACACTCTTTTTTCATATAATTGTGCCCTTAAAACGTGCCTTAATGCATTATGCACTATTTGTGACTTTTCTAGATACGTGATATAATATGAACAAGAAAGAAGGAAGTATATGGAAAAAGAACAATCTAAGTGCCCTTATTGTGGAGAAACAGAGACCGTCACGGCAGTCCAGCAGGGTTATGCTAATTTGACTCCAGTTGGAAAAGTATTTACGACGAAAGAACAATCTTTATATCACGTCATATGTTTAAAATGTGGCTCTGTCATAAAATCATATGTAGAGAATCCTCAGAAACTGGTAGTTAAGAAGAAAAATAGGTAAGACTATGAAAAAAACAGAAAAAAACGTAGATAATAAAGACAAAACAGAATTGACGACTACTGAAAACACCAAAGAAGAACAAACGATATTTAAAAAGATAATTAAAATAATTAAGAAAATTTTTATAATTATCACTTCGATAGTGTGGTTTCCTTGGAAAGTTCTCTTTATCAAAAAAGAAGGGAATCGTCTAAAAGACATCGACGGCGCTAAAAAAGTGTTTCGCATCGTGCGGGCACCGTTTACTAAAACATTAAAATTTTTAATCTTTTTAGCCATCATCGGGCTCGAAATACTCATCGTTTATAAAATCCGCTATTCGATTTTATCTTATCCCTTAACTAAATCTTCTGTGGAAAACTACTATCTTTCTAACGAAAAGATGAACGAAGAGGAGAAAGAATCATTAAAGGAAATGTTTTCTCATGTCGATGACTGGGACCTAGATTCTAAAAATAAAGCTTATGTAATTTTCGATGCCAAACTGATTAAAACAGGTTTTCAGCAAATAGATTCTACTACTAGAGATTTATTTATCGACAAATTCAACGATGACGAAGATTTCCGTGAAGACGTCCATTACCTAACAAAAAATGTCGACCATATATTATCGCGCGCTATAAAAGAGATTCCTAAATCGCTAGACGACGATAGCTTAAATGCCGTTATTGCACCTTTGACGAATGTTGGGGCTTCCGCTATCGATTATCGAGTAGCTCTAGACATCTTAGGAACTGTGAGTGATACACTTATGAAAGACGGTACTATATCCGATATCGACATTGAACTAGACGAGAAAGAACTCGATTCGACGATGGATATGCTCATAAAATACGCTCAAGGGATGTCCTTAGAAGAAGCTTATTACCATTCAGAAAATATCAAATAAAAAACATAAATAATAAAAAAGGTACTGCATTTTGGCAGTATTTTAATTTATCAAAAAAATGTTGCATTTTTACACTATATTTAATATTATATAGTTCGTAAAAAAAGGGGGGCAATTATATGGCATTAATGACTACTACGAATTATATAATATATGATTTATTTATAGAATTTAACGTGCTTTCAGAAGAGTTAATGCGTAGTTATGGATTTAATGCTCTAGATATTAGAGATGTCATATCGAGGGGTATAATCAGAAAAACTTTTGATGGAGATTATAAAATTGCTAACCTAGACGCTTTAGAAGCATATGCTATAGCATTACGAAAAGAGGGCTATAAAGAAAAAGCTGACCGCTGCTTAGTAAAATTAGAACGACTTCGCGCCGAAAATTCATATATAAGTATTAAATTAAAGGCAGTATACGATTTAATCATAAACGGAATACCATTAAATAGAAAAAATTTTATTGGACAAGGGTTGAAAGATGATGATATTGAAGCTCTAATTAAGCTCGAGATTATCAAAAAGAGAACTAATGATAGATTTGTACTGCTTTGGTATTCTGACCTCGAAAAATATGCCGTAGAGCTAGAAGAAAAATGCGATTTTGAAAAAGCCGAACTGTGCCGTAAAAATAATAAAGATACAAGTAAAAGAATTATAGATATCACGACCGACCTAGAGATTATTTTCGCAATAATTGCGAGTGGCGAAACTATAACAGAATCTTACTTAAAACCAAAAGGAATTACGGGATACCGTTTGAGAAGATTGTTTTATGAAGGTTATATAAAAAAAGACTTTAACACGGGAATCATTTTGCCATCCTCCAGCAATGCACTATACCAATATGGAAAAAAATTGGAATTACAAGGCCAACTAGGAAAAGCTTATAGATGTTATACTGCTTGTAATGAAATATCTTTTGATGAAAAAATTTTATTGAACATCTTTCTATATCATATCAAAAATTCTGATTATAAAAATGCTCTGCAAATATTAGATACATTACGAAGCTCTAAAAAAATTTTTTATCATCATCTTATCAAATATTATATATTTTTACTTAGCTTTATTATAATCTTGCCATCTGAAGAGCTTGCCGTCGCACAAAGCTTAAGATTTGAAGAAATATTGTGCAATAGTCTAGATAGTTCTTTAGAAGAAAGTGAAAAAGAACAAAGATTCAAAAAAGCAATATATAATCAAAAGTTTAATAGGGCATTAAATCAACTAAGTGAAGAAGGTGGAAATGATAATTTGCTTCTAAAAGAGATATCTATTATCCTACTTATGAACGTTATTGAAAACCAAAAAAGAACCCGCTTAGCTCTCGATAAAGCTATTCAAACTCGTGATATAGATATGGTTTTACAAATACTTCACCACGAAGAATCTATTCACCAATTAAAAAAAGAATATAAAGTTTATTCATTTATAGCGTCTGATATAAAAAACATAATATCGATTAAAAGACTACCAAAAAGCGTGTCGACTGATGATACTTCGATTTTAGGGTTCATTCAAGCACATCAATATGAAAAAGCATACTCTAAAATCATAAAAAATAAACCAAATAATGCAGAAAAAAGTAATTTGATAACGCTTTTAGTGTGGTTATTAGAATTACAAAAAGAATACCGAGCAAGTTTCGAGAAAATTTCAAATAAAATACGAGAGGATAATGAACTAATTAATCAGCTTTACGAAGTTATTCAGTCGAAAAATAAAGATAATATCATCGCCTTTATCAAGGCACACATAAAGACTCCTTTAGGCATGCATTTTTCTTATCTAATCGAGGCATTTATCGACTACGACTTAAACTTTTTAGGCGAAGGTTTTATACATATTATTGGAACGTTTTCTAAAATTATAAGAAATACTTTTGAAATAAGAATTTCAGAATATATTAAAGAAGCCAATGTTCTTTTAGAGAATAACCAAATTGTTCAAGCCGAAATGTTAATATTAATTATAAAAAGAATCATAAACAACGGCGATTCTGACGAACCAGAAATTTATACTCGAAGTAAAATTGTCTATTTAGAAAATCAAATCGCTCAACTTTCTTTTCCAAATAATATGAAAAGCAACCAAAATGGTCCTATCATCTAATCGGTGACAGATTGGAGTTGCTTTTTTTACTTACTTGATTTATTATATAGTCTCGAAAAAAGCATCACCAGAGTTTAACCATTAAGTAAAACTGGTTATTTATGAATAAAAAAGGAGAAAAATATTGTGGAAAAGATACAAATTATAAACAGAGTAATCAACTATGGTCCTCTTTCAAAAAGAGTAGTAAAAAATCTTTCAAATAATGATCGCGAGTATTTGATAAAAACGCCAAAGGGTTATTTGCCAAAGGATATCGACGCGCTTTTTAGCCGTGGCTGCGATTTAAGATTACAGGGAGATTATCATCATGCGACGCGCGCATTTACTCTATGTACATATGTCGACCCGAATCACTACGCCAGTAATATAGCTCTCGCGACCGACGATTGCTTTTATGACGACTATATTAAATTGCTTGCACATATTCGTTTCTTGAAAGATTCTCCAAATGAGGCTTATAATCGCGACTATAACTTTTACCTCTTATTAATAAGTCATCTCTTTGAATTAGATGATGAATCAAAGAAAACCGTTGAAGCTCTCGGCTTTGAAGATATACTCATATCTCCAAACGATTGTAGATATAGTGATTTAGACTTGCATAACGAATTTAGAGAAAGAGTGTTTAGACGACAATTTAATACAGCTGCCAAAGTTTTTAAAAAAATAATTAAAAATGCGCCGACAGCTAAAGAAAATAACTTAATCGAAAAATTATTTAGAAAAATTACGGATATTTACAGAGGAAGATTTTCTAAAATTCGTCAGTATATAGAGGAAGGTTCATATGATGCTCTAGTTAGACTTTTAACAAAGGAAAAACCCTCACTTCTAACTACTGAAAAGAAGATTTTATCTCTTGCACAAGACATTGTTTTGATGAATAAAACAGGCATTCTTCTTTTTCCAAGCGACAGTAAAACAACTAATGAAAGCAAAATGATAGAAGAAAAACAATATGACAAAGCTTATATCTACAACTTAGTTTTTGTCTATAGCAAGGGCGATTTACACAAAAGCGACATTTTAAGCAAAATATTATTAGACGTCATAAAAGTGCGCAATAGCTTAAAAGGTACTCCTCAAAGTATAGACTATGCTAAAGAAATATATGAAAATCTTTTAAAAGGCGATTACGATACAGCGTACACTTTACTCTACGCCTATTTAGAAACCTTTAATTTAGAAAAATTCTATTATTATGTCAAAGCGTTAATTGAAGTAGATATAATTAATAGTCCATTAAAGTTTGAAAATTCGATGCACAGCTTAGGGGACGTCGTTACAGGTATTATAAACTTAAATAAGATTGTTGGCATGATTGAACAAGCTATTCAAAATAAGCAAAGTGCAGTTGTTAAAAAACTACTCGAATTGATTGAAGAAATAATGAGTAGAAAAGACATACCAAAATTACCTCTTGAAGTGATTATCAAATTACCTAAATTTTATGATTTTTTAGATAAACATTCCGAAGAGTCTCCTCTGGCCGAATCCCATTACGCAATAAAACCTGTTACCCCGTCAACCGAATTGAAATAGGATTGCCATAGCAATCTTTTCATTTATATTATTTTTAAAGAGTGATATAATTAATCTCATAAGGAAGTGATTAACTTGGAATACAATAAAATAAAAGATGCTGATAAAATTATCGCTAAAAGTCCTTACTTGGTTTCTAATCCGACCAAGTATAAAAACAAGTGGAACGATTTCTTCGGCAATAAAAATCCAATACACGTAGAATTAGGAACGGGTAGAGGAGAATTCATCATCAAGATGGCAAAGAAATTTCCAAACGTCAATTTTGTAGGAATAGAATTGGTCGACTCCCAGCTCGTCATGGCAACGGAACGTTTAAAATCCCAAAGTATTCCTAATCTCAAGCTCATATGTGCAGATGCGAGTACGCTAGATACAATATTTGGCCGCGAAATAGACACGATTTATTTAACTTTCTCTGAACCGTGGCCTAAAAAAATCGACGAGAAAAAGAGATTTACTCATTATAACTATCTTAAATTATATGATAAGGTCTTTAAAAAGAAAAAACACATTATCTTAAAGACTGATAACAAAGGCTTATTTGCTTATTCATTAGAAACTCTTTCTCAATATTGGTACGTGTTCGATAAAGTGAGTCTCGACTTACACAACGACGAAAGAGAAATTTCAAATGTGATGACCGATTTCGAAAAAAACTATTTCGAGGAAAAGAGAGTTATTTATTACATCGATGCCTCGTTTACCGAATAAAAAAAGAAGATTTAGATTAAACGTTTAAGACGCAATCTTATTTCTTCTTTTTTTCTCTTTTTTTATTAATGAAATTAAAATTTATTTTATAGTCGGGGAAAGATTCTAACAATCTTTTAACATGTTTTCCCTGTTTCTCAATCGTATCTTTTACAAACTTAGTAATTTCTTCAGACATATCTTTTGGAATGAGCTCTATTGCGCTTGTAAACTTCAAAATTAGTTTAAAGGATACGAGTAAATCGACCGAAAACAGTATGAATAGTACACTTGCTATTATATAGATTCCCAATGTAGGGATATTTGATAGCAACTTCAAAAGTGCTGGAACGAATATATACACAGCACCCAAGCCTAATAGACCAAAAGGGACAGCCATTTCTAAACATATGCGACCGTTGATATTAAATTTCTTGTTGCTATAATCCCACCACCGTGTTTTAAATATTCTCTCCATGATATAACTGGCAAAATATTCTAAAACGGAACAGATGACCATACTAGCCAACGCTAAAATAATCGGGTTTTTAGCGAGTCCTCCGAGCAAGAGATATAATAGTACGCATCCGACGCCATATATAGGACACAGAGGTCCAATCAAAAAGCCGCGATTGATGAACCTTTTAGAAAACACTAGCCCGTAAGCCACCTCGAGACACCAACCTAAAAAAGAAAATACGATAAACCCTATAAATAATTTTGCTATATAATCCATACTTAACCTCTATTTGCTACTTCTTCATACTCCAAAAAATCAAAAATCCGAATGTCTTTGCCCAAGATTCCTTACAAAAAACGAAATCCATACTCTTTATTTTATCCACTATCGTAATTATATACCCTGTACTGTATTTTGGTGGTGTTATATTGAGCGGGAACATATGTCTTAAAATAGCATTTTCAATCTTTGGATTTAAATATTTACCAAAATACTTTTGCGAATTCTCTAAGGCGACTCTCGCATGCGAAAATGCGTGTTTTTGCAAAAGAGGCTGCTTTATCTTACTATCTTGCCATGGAGTAGAGTAAAAGTCATGGAGTACCCCCGCGATGGCCGCACTTTTATAATCTAGGTGCAATTTTTTAGCTAATGCGTATGCGCCGAGAGAAACCTTTATGCTATGCGTGTATACGCTGACATTGCCATGATGGCGAAACGACTTCCTCTTTCTGTACTCGCTACTCGTTATTATCGGTCTTACAATTTTATACCATTCTTTATAGTCTCGTGCTTTTATAATAATCCCCTCATTTCAATACATCTTCTATATAATAATATTATATGACTAGACCTTTTGTCAAATTCATTTGCTCCTAAAATAGTTAACATTACATAAAATGGTCACTTTTAAGTCGAAAATACATAAATTGCTTTTAACGACATAAAATAATAACAGATAATAGGGTGGATGTCAAATCGACTACAAAGCGATTGTATAAAACGCCAAACTGTATTATAATCATATATGTAGAAAAGGTGATTTAAAAAAATGAATGTAGTAGATATTATTATCATCATCTTATTGCTCGTTTACATAGCAAAAGGATTTGCAAATGGGGTCATCAAAGAAGGAGTATCATTTGTAGGTGGAATAGCGGTGATAGTGATCGCCTTTTTGATAAAGAATCCGATTTCGGTATTGATGTATCGCCATCTTCCGTTCTTTAAATTTTCTGGTCTCTTAAGTGGAATAAGTGTCTTAAACGTCATCGTGTACGAATTGATTGCCTTTTTAATCGCGGCATCTCTACTTTTAGTCATTTATCAAGTTATAATAAGGATGACCAGCATCTTCGAGACGATTTTAAAAGTTACGGTGGTTTTAGCACTTCCTTCCAAACTGCTCGGTGCACTCGTCGGTTTAATAGAAGGCATCGTAGTAGTTTTCATCGCTTTGTTCGTCTGTATGCAAATAAATACGACGAGGACCTATATCGATGAAAGCAGATATGGAAATTTTATCCTAGCAAATACGCCGATACTAAGTACAGTGGTGAGTCCAGTGTATGACTCTTTAAAAGAGATTTATGAAGTAGCCGAAAATTATAAGGATTCTACTGACCGCGATGCTGCTAACTTAGAATGCTTAGACGTTCTACTGAAATACAAAGTGTTAGATACATCTAATGCTGAAATTCTAGTCACAAATGGCAAATTGAAAATGCCTGGCATCGACGAAGTGATAAAAAAGTATAAAAATGCAAGTTAAGGAGAGAAAACATGATAAAACATTTAGAAAAAAATGATAATTTTGATGAATTGACGAAAAGTAGATGTCTTGTAGACTTCTATGCTGATTGGTGTGGACCATGCAAAATGATGGGGACATTACTCGAAGAAATGGAACCAAATATTAGAATACCTATCATAAAGGTCAACACCGATGCCTTCCAAGAATTGTCGGCAAAGATGGGCATCATGAGTATTCCCACTTTGATAATTATGGAGAATTCGCAAGAAGTAAAAAAGCATATCGGCTTTATGTCCCAAGACGAATTAGAGACGTTTTTAAAGTAGTTTCACGAAAGGTTTAATTGTACTATTTTTAAACCTTTTTTCTTTTGTAAAAGTTGTTTCTTTTTTAAAGCTCTTATGTTATAATTGTCATTATAGAATAGTGAGTGGGTACAAATGAAAAAAGTATTATTGATGATAGTGGCTCTAACCGTGTTTTACACAGTCGACAACGTCGCAGCCTGTGGAGAGATAAAGGAGCTTTCTTCTTCTGTCGGAACAGTCACTAAGATAGACTACAAGAATTATGTCGTAACTGTTCCACAAGGTACTGAAGAAGTCACTTTAAGTGGAGAATCTGATTACTCTTGGGTTCTCGATTATGAACCGCGTACAGTCTCTACTAAAGATGGTAAAGTAGAACTCAAAGTTGACGGCTTTGCTTGTGGCTCTGGTGTCTATACCTATTTTGTCGATTTTAAAGAGAGAAGTAACCTTATTGCAGAAAACGACCCAACAGAAGCACAAGACGATAACCAAGAAGAAACTAGTGAACCGGAAGAAACCGACTTTGGAATACTGTACATTAACGAACTAAAAATACCTAATATAGAGTTCGACTTTAAAAGCTCTGAACACACCTATAATCTAGAAGTTGACGGTTCAGTAAATAAATTGAACATTCAAGTTACTCCCGAGTCGAGTGACATCAAAGTCAAAATTTCGGATAATGCCAATGACCTAAAAGAAGGTATGAACAAGATAACCATCGAGTTAACCAACTCATATGGCAGTAAAGGGCTATATATTTTAAATATTCAAAAAAACAAAAGGAAGTCTTCGAATAACTACTTGGCAAGTTTGACTATAAGCAAATATCAATTAAATTTTGACCCATCGATAACTGATTATGAAGTAGAAATTGGCAAAGAAAGTGTATTAGATATAAAACCTGTCGTCGAAAGTGAGCTCGCATCTTATACTATTCTAGGAAATGCCAACCTTTCGACCGGTTCCACTGTTACTGTTCGCGTTACAGCAGAAAATGGAGAAACTAAAGATTATAATATAAAAGTTAAACGCAGCTTTAACATATTAGACTATTGGATGTATATCGCCATAGTTCTCTGTATAATATTGTTGCTTCTCATCTTTGCTATCTCTAAAAAGAAGAAAAACAAAAAGAAACCAGCGGGTCCAGCTACAGTAGATGTTTCTACCGAGACTGCCGGAGTCGTTCAAGAAGTATCATCGCAAAACCAAAATTCTTCATCTTCTGCCACAATCGAGACTTTAGACATTTCAGAACCTAAGACGCCTGGCAAACTACAGATGATTGAACCAACTGACATAGATGTTCCAGCAAATAAAGAAGAAAATATGACCACAAACGAGGACGGAGTATCAGATTCGACCGAAGTATTTAAACTTTAGACGCAATTAAGCGTCTTTTTTCTCTGTTTGCCATCCGTAAAGATGTGTGATAAAATTGTAACTGGTGAAGGACTATGGAAGAGCGCTTACAAAAAGTTATTGCTAAAAGTGGATATACATCTCGTAGAAAAGCTGAGGAGTTAATTTTAAAAGGGCGTGTCTCTGTCAACGGCACAATAATTAGAGAGTTGGGTACAAAAGTATCCCCAAAAGACGAAATCATCGTCGAAGGTAAACTCATTTCTGCCGAAGAGAAAGAATACTATCTTTTAAATAAGCCTCGCGAGACGATTTGCTCCGCTAGTGACGAGTTCGGCAGAAAAACTGTCGTCGACATAATTAAGACAGAAGCGAGAATATTCCCAATCGGACGTCTCGACTACGACACGACAGGTTTAATCCTTTTAACTAACGACGGAGAACTTACGAACATTTTGACACACCCTAATTCGCGCGTCCCTAAAACTTATCTCGCAAAACTAGATAAAATACTCGAAATGGAACATTTTTTTAAGATTAAAGAGGGCGTAGAGATAGATGGTCGCAGGGTTGATGTAACACATATAAAAATAAAGAAAAAAGATGAAAAGAAGGGGACATGCTTCGTAGAAATAACGATAAGCGAAGGACGAAATCATATAATCAAAAAACTGTTTTCTAAGCTTGGCTATGACGTTGTAAAATTGACTAGGACACATTATGCCTTTTTAGACTTATCTTCTTTATTGAGTGGGGAATATAGAACTCTTACGAAAAGAGAAATCGTAGAGCTATATAAATATAGGAGGTAATATTAGTGGTTTTTAAAATCGAAAAATTAGATCATCATGGTCGTGGCATAGCTCATCACGATGGCAAAATAGTCTTTGTAGAAAACGCTTTAGAAGAAGAGGAAGTTGAAGCTGAAATTGTAAAAACGACGACGAAATATGAAGAAGCTATCGTAATCGATTATTTAAAAAAATCTCCTGCTCGCGTTAAAAGTAAGTGCCCTTATTATGAACAGTGCGGTGGTTGTCATTTGAGACACCTTTCCTACGAAGATACCTTAAAATTTAAAAAGAATAAATTGCAAGAGATATTCCTAAAGTACACAGGATTAACTCCTAATATAGAAGTTATAAAAAATAAAAACCGCGATTTCTATCGCAATAAAATAGAACTTCACATTGTTGACGGTGTAGCAGGCTTTTATAAAAAGAACACTCACGATATCGTCGAAACAGATAGGTGCTTAAACGCCGAAGAAGCTATCAATACTGTCATGCGTTCATTAGACTTCTTTCATCTTACAAACGCGACTATGACGATTAAATGTAATTATAACAGTGAAGTAATCGTTATCATCGAAACTGACGAAAATCCTCAAATAGAAGTAGAAGTGTTGCGAGGCAAGATTAAATTAGTTGGAATCATTCTAAATGACAATGTCATCTTTGGAGCAGACCACTATATCGAAATGATAGACAAGATGCTCTTTAAAGAGACCTATAATTCGTTTTTTCAAATCAACCGTTATATAAATGAACAACTTTTTTCGATTGTCAAAGACAACTTGCAATCGGATTCGACCGTCTTAGATATGTGCTGTGGAGTGGGGACTCTCTCTTTAGTCGCTGCAACTAAAGTCAAAAAAGTTTATGGAATAGAAATCGTCGAAAACGCAATACGCGACGCCATAGTCAACGCACGGATGAATAAAATAGAAAACGTCGAGTTCATGCTAGGAGACGCTTTTCAAAATGCAAGTAAAATTGATGAAGTTATCGACACTATCATTATCGACCCTCCTCGCAGTGGGCTAAATCAAACAGGTATTGAAAGCATTACAAAGATAAATCCTAAAACTATCGTATATATTTCCTGCGACCCCATAACTTTAAGTAGAGACTTAAATGTTTTACAAGGTAAGTATGAAGTTAAAAAAGTCTATCTTTTAGACATGTTCAGTTATACCTATCATGTCGAAAGTGTGTGCGTGCTGAATAGAAGGTAAATTCAATAAATAAAAGGGAGGTTTTAGGATATGAATAAAATAATGTTAAAAGAAAATATAAAAATTGAAGAAATGATATTTGAAGTAAGAGGAAAACAAGTTATTTTATCGTCAGATGTTGCAAAATTATATAAAACAGAGACAAGAATTATAAATCAAACGATTAAAAGAAATATTATGAGGTTCCCTGAAACATTTTGTTTTCAATTAACGATAAAGGAAGTAATCAACTTGAGATCACAAATTGTGACCTCAAGTTTAAGAAACGAAATAGTACATGGTGGTACAAGATAATTACCATATGTTTTAACCGAGCAAGGAATAATGATGCTATCTGGTCTTCTTAAGAGTGATATTGCAGCCAAAGTTAATGTACAAATCATCGATGCATTTGTTGCTATGAGAAAATATATATCTAACACCTTAGTAAATCAAAATTTTATAAATAATTTAGTATATAAGCATGATGAAGAAATAAAATTACTAAAAGATTCTTTTGATAAATTACAAGAAAAAGAAAAAACAAATGCGATATTTTTTGATGGTCAGATTTATGATGCTTACTCACTATTGTTAGATATTTTAAAAAGTGCAAAAAAAGAAATCATTATTATTGATAATTATGCAGGTAAAGAACTATTAGACATTTTAAAAGTTGTAGGTGTTAATATAATAACGTCGAATTAATACTTAACAACAAGTTCCATGATAGATTTATTATTATAGACAAGAAAAATATTTATCACTGTGGTAGTAGTTTTAAAGACTTAGGAAAGAAGTGTTTTGCCATTAATAAAATAGAAAGTAGCACGATTTTAAATGATATATTAAATGAATTAAAAACTAGTATTTCTAAAGACAGGGAAGATTAATAGAATTAGAGAAATATGTATGATATACTAATAATAAGGAGGAGAGTTATTAAAAATGAAAACTATTATTTTAACAGGTGCCAGTAGTGGTTTAGGTAAATCAATAGGAGAATTATGTTGTCAAAAGGGGATAAATATTGTTGCTGTATGTCGGAATAAGCCCAATTATAACTGTGAATTTATTGAAACCGATTTGCAAATCGAGTCTTCAATCATTAATGCATGTAATACTATTAAAGAAAAATATAGTGAATTTGATGCTTTTATCAATTGCGCAGGAATTGTTAGTCTAGAACCTTCAAATAATTTAACGTTTAAAGAAATGGAAAATGTATATCGAGTAAATAGTATAGCTCCATATTTTATGATATCTAAATTGTTGCCTTTAATAATTAAAAATGGGGCTGACATCTTAAATGTGGCATCTATTATGGGAACACTCTTTGATATCGAAAAAGATAGCCTAACATACAGTGCATCAAAATGGGCATTTCGGGGAGCAAGTTTTAATTTAGAAAATGAATTAAAAGACACACCCTGTCGAGTAATCACTTTCAATCCAGGTGGTATGAATACAGAGTTATTTAAAAGATATGACGAAAACTTAGATTTTGCTAAAGGCTGGATGAATCCAAATGACATTGCCGATATTATCATTTATATTTTGAACCTTCCAAAACAAATAGAAGTTACTGAAATAACAATAACAAGAAAAAATATATAATTATTAATTTGGAAAGAAGGCCTCATTATGAATTATAGGCTAGCGACTATACAAGATGCGGAAAAATTAGACAATTTATTAAAAAAACTAATTGAAGACGAAAAAAATAATTACGACGCTTCAATTGAATTGACTACAGTAAAAGACTTTTATAAAAATATTATTTCTAAAGAAAATA
>CAZLNI010000019.1:0-16988 GCA_964560995.1 uncultured Muribaculaceae bacterium | reverse complement strand
TTTAAGTAAAGGAGATACAGTAAGACTTAAAACATCTTTAATCATTACTTAACCTCAACAATATCAACTTGACGTTTTAACTTCTTAAACTGTTTTAAAAAAGTATCTCGAACTCGTTTATCATAAAATTCAAATTTAACTAATAAATTGTTATTCTTTTTATCATATAAATTATATTTCACTTTTTAAACACCTCGCTTAATACCGAACTACTTACAAAAAGCATAAATACACACATCGGTAGTATTATTAAATCTAAAATCATCGAACACCTATATGAAACCCTCTACCAGTAAATGCGTCAATAAGCATATTTACTAGCATTACTATTAAAGCTATAGTTAATGCCAACGAACCAGATAACGTAAGAACTGGAGCGATTTGCGACATAATTTCTTTATATAATAAATCGATATTCATTTCTTACCACCACCAAGTTTTTGCTTAATACATATTGCTAAATAAATTATAAATAAAATTGAAACTATATTCTGTAACATTAGTCAAACATCTCCAATCTAGTCTGTCCAGGAATTACATCCTCTTCTTCATGTTTTAACCGTGATAACGGAACATCTTCGGGATATCCTACTAACTTAATATAATCTTTTATCTGTTCTAGCATTTCGTTTTCCTTTTCTCTTAACTTAAATAATTTATTTACTAATTTTTCGATATATAAAGGAACTTCATAAAACTTTTTATTTTCTTCTTTTTGCATTTTTTACCTACTTTCTAAAAATAAAAGAGAGCTTTCGCCCTCTACGGTTATATACGGAAACCGTGTCCAGAGAAGGCACTTTGCAACATAGCAATACCTTTTCTTGCTCCCCAATAGAAAAGATAGAGAGTAAGACATGCTACAATCACAATGCCGAGAACGCTTGCTATATTTGCTACTGTCAAATTTGCAGTAAAGACGCCTAATACAGACTCAATACCAGTTTTGACATTTTCAAAAGCAAATGCGTTCGTAGATGAAGTTGAACTTTCCATCTTACAACACCTCATTATTCTTTCTATATAAAACATAAATTAATATGTTTTATACTTAATTAATTAAAAGCCAAGCACTAACACTTTTAAGTTACTGTATACAAAAAAACTATTAAAGCTAAGAAGTGATACAAATTTTTGTATATAAAGGTATAGTTATCATTAAGAAAAAGATACTAGTTAAAACATAGTTTTTTAAGACAATATTCCGAAGTATTATAGGGGGATACAGTAAGTTTTACTTTTAAAAGTTGCTAAATAATTACCCTAGATAAGGGTTTTCATCTTCTAATGAAGTACTAGAATCTTCCGTTTTAGGAATTTCTATATTGTTATTAGATAGAAGATTAACAAGACTTACTTCTGTATCTTTCAAAAAAGCTTGAGATATTAAGGTATTTTTACAGTAAATCTCGACTTGATGATATTGTTTTCCATTTTTTGATACTTTAAGAAACAATTTTGCAGTCAATTTTACATTTTCTAATTCCATGTGTATTCTCCTTTCTAAATTCATCATAACATCGAATTTTCTTAGAAATGCAAAACTGTACTTATATCACTTTGTATGCTCTTAAAATAAGGCAAAAAAATTTAAATTAATGTTTTATAGTGATATATATTTTAAGAAGCTATTTAGAGTATTTTATTCCAATTTCCTTTTTTGACGAGCCTCTTAGGTCGTGTTTTTATCGGCGTTGCGTCCGAACTCTAGACCTTTTATGATATAGTGGTTATTTAGAGTGCTCGGCTTCGCCTCGTGTTTAGATTGAATTCTAATATTGGGAGAGTGGTCTTTCGCCGAACGGCAAAAAGCCTAACACGACCATACTCGTCAAAAAAGTTTTCTCGGCATAAAAGTGCGTTTCTCTTGAATTGTTTAGAATTTATGGTACAATACTAAAAACGAGGTGGAATCGTGGAAAAAAAGAAGAAGTTTGATTTTATAAAATATAAAACAGCATGGAATAAAGAAAACAAAAAACAATTCAAAGTCGACTTAAATATTAAAGAATACGAAGAACTATGTAATATACTAAATAAAAAAAACATTTCGAAAGTACAATTTGTTAGAAATGCTTTAGAAGAACTCAAAAAAAAATGAGTTTTTTAATTTTTTACTTGAAATACCGTACGGTATGTGATATAATATAAAGCGTAATCAAGAAAAGATTACAAGAAAGGAGTTTTGGAAATGAAAGAAAAGATGCTAAATATATTATTTGCTATAAGTTTTAATTACATTGCAGATAATGGCGAAGTTCGTATCATTTTAGATGATATAATGGATTTTTGGTTTAATAATAAAGAATTTGGTTTTAGACGTTATTGTGATGGAGATTATAGAATTTATGATTCATCTAAAATTAAAAACTTGAAAATAACACAATAAAAAATAAATTGAAAAATAAATAATAATTTGATAAACTCTTCTTTAAGGAGAGTGATATTAATGACTTAGTTAGGGGGAATTAAGTATGTTATTTGAAGATGCATACGAAGAATATAAAATATATGCTAAAACTCGGCATAAAAAACAAGGGTTTGACACAATCGAAAATAATTTTAAAAATCATGTATTACCCTATTTTAAAGGTAGATATGTAAAAGATATAAATATTAAAGACATAATAATTTGGCAAAACATAATAATTAAAAAAGAATTCTCAAACGCATTTAATAGTTCAATTTATTTAGCATATAGTAAATTTTTAAACTACTGTGTTTTATTAAAATATACACAAGATAACGTTGTAAAAAGAGTTGGAAACTTTCCAAAAAAATTTGAGAAAAAAACTTATAATGTATATACTCCAAATGAATTTAGAAAATTTAGAAAAGGTATTTCAAATAGAATTTATAAAGAATACTTCAATTTTATGTATTTCTACGGGACTAGACCAAGTGAATGTATAGCACTAAGATTTAACGATATAGAAAATTATACAGTACACATTAGAAATAATATACATAGAAGAGGAAAAAGACTTTTAGATACTCCAAAAAATGTGTCAAGTATAAGAGACATAAAAATAGATGTTATAACAAAAATAAGAATATTTATATTGAAATGTTATTATATAAAATTATATGGAAATTGTTGTGATGATTATTTCATATTTGGAGGAAAAAAACCACTAGCAACAACAACAATAGATAGATACAAAGAAAAAGCTTGTAAAAAAGTCGGAATAAAAAAGATAAAGACACACGAATTTAGACACAGTTATGCAACATGGAAAATACATAATAAAGTACCAATAGACTATGTTTCAAAATCGCTAGGTCATAGCAAAGTAAGTACTACTGTTGATATATATTTACATCAAGAAAAAAGAACTAATAAAGTTCTTAGTCCTTTGAGATTAAAATTTTTAAACACAATCGAAAATAATTTTAAAAAAGTATCTCAATATATTATCACACGATTTATCGTGTAATAATCAAATGGGACGGCTGGTGGGAATCGAACCCACGCATACCAGAGCCACAATCTGGCGTGTTAACCACTTCACCACAGCCGCCATATGCATAAGTATTTTATCAATAAAATGTAAAAAAAGCAACTATTAACTACATTTTTAAAAGAATATATTGTATAATCTTCCTAGGATGTGGTTTAAATGGGAGAGTTCTTCAATAATATATGGGTAACTATTTGTGAGTGGTACCAAGCTTATTCGGCTTTTATACACAGCTTTTTCCCAAGTCAACTTGGGGACTTAGTGGAAGGCATCATAGATATCGTGGTTGCATGTCTTATCATCAAGTTACTCGCATCTATTGCATTTGGAACGAAGAACAACGGATAAACTTCCGTTTTATTTTATGCCGTTAAAGAGAACTATTTTAGTGATGCGGATACCTTTTATCTTTAACATCGAGCGCGTTTCTTCATCTTTTATTGTGGTAAGATATTTTTTAGTAAATATTTCTAAAGCTTCTTTCATACTCTCACCTTCTCGATAAGAACAATAGTCATAAGAACAGATTTTTTTTATGGCTTGAAAATCTAGTTCATTACTTCTCTTATAGAAGTTCAGGGTTGTTAAATCGTCAAATGATAAATCGGTAGATTCGGCTTGAGAAGAGAGAGTAAACGCAAATAAACATATAAATAATAATAGTGTTAATAATATCTTTTTCATAATTCATCACTATTATTTTGTGAAATCTTTTGTTTTTAAATATGGTAAAACTTGTCATTTTGATAAGAGTTTTTCTAGTGTATATGTGAAAATGAATCCGAGTATTAGGAATATAGCATTTTTTAAGAGATAGAGATGTGAACCTGCAATATCGACGACGTTTAAAAAGATGCTTCCTATGGAGAAAGTAGCAAACACGATTACTATCATGTACGTTAAGGCTCGGTGTTTTTTAAAAAGGTACGTTACGAGTTTAGATGTTAGGACGACGCCAATCGACATACCTAGTAAGAACGGCACAAGTACGAGCATACTTCTTATGGCAAAGATGTTGGCAAGAGACGAGATGATGGCTTCATAATAACCGAATAGCATGAGCAAAGCAGATCCACTTATACCAGGAATAATCGTGCTCGCGGCGTCGACTATGCCACAAAGTAGCAAAGAGATGAATTCGTGTAGATAAGGCTCATTGCTAGCTTGTCTGCCAGTCGTACCGAGTACGCTTAAATAAACTAGGAAGAACAAGAAGGCTGCACATATCAATACCCGTTTTAAGGTGATGTCGCCATTTTTTACTTCTTTGATGATGGGAAATAATCCCGGTATCATCATGCCTATCATGAACATCATCGAAGAAACATAATAATTTACGAGCATAACTTTTATTACATTTGAACCGAAGATAATCGCGAGCATTATACCTATACCGAGAATTGACATGAATTTAGCGTCCATCTTTAAAACCTTGAAGGACGAAAGCGCAGCAATCATCTTTTCATAAATGCCGAAGCAGATAGCCATGACGGAACCCGAAACACCTGGCATTATTTTGCCCAAACCTATTATGAAACCTTGTAAAAATGTCTTTATTTTATCCATTTCTTGCACCCTTTCAGAGTAAAATCGCTATTTATTGCTCATAATAAAATATGAAAGTGAGAGGGTTTTAATGCTAATAGTCGTCGGTTCGAGAAGAAATGGCAATTCTTTAGCTTTGGCAAAGTTAATTAAAAGCGAATTAGATAAAGATAGAATTCGCACGGATATAATTGTCCCAGGAGACCAGAGAATACATATATGTACTGGCTGTATGGATTGTGATGCGACGGGAGTCTGTGATTTTATTGACGACATGAAGAGGAACATCGAGCTCATAAAAAAGGAAGATGTCATCATGTTCATCACACCAGTAAGATGGAATTTGCTTTCTGGAGATATAAAGATTTTTATGGATAGGTTAAATCCGTTGTATGCAAGACGCGAACTCGCAGGCAAAAAAGCTATAGTCGTCTCAATTGGGGCAAAGCCTAAAGATGTATATAGTTCTTTTGAAGCAGGTGCATCTATACGAAATTTTATAGAAGCAGCTGAGATGGAGTGCGTTCTCACATGGGAATTTAACGACTGTAAAGACGATAAGGATCTTATGGAAAAACGAGAAGATTTACAAACGTTTGTCGAAAACGTACGAAAGAAGTGCATTTAAAAATCGGAACAGCATTCCGATTTTTTTAGTCAAATTTTACTCTTATCGATCCTACTCCGCCATCTATTTCTACGCGATTAGAACCAGTTCCAAAGTTACCGCTAACGGAGTCTCCATCAACTGTAACAGAGCCTAGACCTTTTTCGATATTAAATGCATAGTCTTCTTTTCTACCTTGTATTGTTAGCTCTATAGAACCTACTCCGCCGTCGATATCTGTGCGGCCTAAGAGTTTTGCTTCCATATCGATAGAACCGACGCCTGCATCTAAGTCGAGATTTTTAATTGATGAGTTACGAACTGTGAGCTTGCCGACTCCACCATCGATATCTGTGTGGTCAAATTCACAGTTATTTATGTCCAAAGTTCCTGCACCTTGATCTAATTCAAAATAAGAAGTCGATATATCGTCTATAGTAATTCTACCTGCGCCTTGGTCGATTTGAAGTTTCTCTAAAGTCTTTGTGTCGGGTAGTACGATTATGACTTTTCCGCTTCTTTTTCTGAACCAGAGTCCGTGATGTCTTTCACTGATTATGAGAGAAGATCCCTTCACGCGAATATCTAATTCACTATTAGAACTATCCTTATTAATGGAAAAATCCGAACCACTTTTTATTTCTAAACTAGAACTTTTAATCTCTATATCCAATTCGTCAATCTTTTCAATGTCGATATTTGCAGTATTAAGTTTTTCTGGCACATAAGGTTCATCAAAATCCGAATCAAACCACGAAGCGATGAATCCAATGCCGCCAACTATAGCTGAGAAAACAGAGATGCATATCAAAGCTGCAAGAATATAAGCAAATATTTTAACGGTCTTTTGTTCATTGGTCATCTAAAAGAGACACCTCCGAATACTGCCGTTGCTTCGGCATAAACGACGACTTCTTTTTCTTTTTTAGTACCCTCTTTTATAACTGTACTGATACTGCCAAATACGCGTGTTGTATCGGTTTTAAGAGTCACTCCGCTCGGCAAAATTATGTCGACTTTAGCAAACACAGAAGAAATTTTTAGACTGGCAGAACTTTTTATCTTAGCACTGCTCAAATCGATAGTGCAATGACCAAAGACTGTATCGATAACGGCTCCTTTAAAATCTCCCGTTATAACTTTGTGTTCGTCAGACATGACGACGGCAATCGTTTCGAGGTCATCAACGTTTTTGATTTCAACTTTCTCTTTAACTTTTTTGCCAAATAATCCCGTGCGCAAAACTGAAATGCCTATCATGATGACGATGAAAGGCACAAGTAACTTAAAGAGTAAGTGAAAGCTTATAACTCCTTGAGCCGATAAAAGAAGCGCTACACCGATTATCAGTCCGATTAGAGAACCATATCTGTCTTCGTCGTTAAATAATCCGATGAACGATGGGATGATGATAAAAAGTGTCCACCACCCGTCGAAGAAGATATCGAGATGGGCAATACCTAAAGCGTTTATACACATCATGAGTCCAACAACAACCAAAACTATTCCCCATAAAATTTTTGACATATTTTTCATATATAATGTAATCCTTTCTACAGTAATTATAGCATAATAATTAAGTATTAGAAATCTTTTTATACTCAACAGATTGAAAAAAGCTACTATATGAAAATATAACTAAATGCAATTTGGGTCCTCTACCAACTTATAAAAAGAATTCAAGTGTTTTACTTGAATTTGTATTTTATTTCTTCAACTAAATACTTAATGGCTATTTAATATAATCATTATTAAAACATCTTGTCGACATTGTTAGGTACTTTATCATCTTTAATTGTGTTGATTATCTTTTCTTTCGTCTGCGTCGAAACTGTTTTCCCCGCTGCTTGAGCCAAAGTATCTATAACCTCATTTAAAGTTCCTTCATCTTTCATATTACCATTAGAAAGTTTTTTTGCCAAATCGATAATCGTTTGCTTTTTGACTTTTGTCTTTTTCTCAACTTTTTTTAAAAATTCATCATTCATAAAAACACTCCTATAAAACTATATGAGTGTTTTTTTATAAAATGCTTTATAATCGTCGATGAACAGTTCATCCGGTCTCTTTCCAAGTGTGTCTGCAATTTTAACTGCATGACTATAAGTTAACCTTTTTTCACCCTTTTCTAAAAAGGCATACATCGATTTAGATACACCTATTGCTTCGGCCATTTTTCTCACAGTAAGACCGGCTTTTAAGCGTTCTTTTTTTAATACTCTTAGTTCTGGATTAGTCGCCATTTAATATATCTTCCACCAGATTGTAAAGTTTTTTCATCGCTTCTTCTTTGTTGAGCTCTTCGAGATTATTTTGCATCTTTTTTAGATGAATAGGATTATTACAAAGTTTTTTTAAAGTATGCCGAAATTTCAACTGCCAAACGGCATTAATAGCGTAACCCTTTTTTGTTAAAAAACGGTAATTGTCTTTCTCTTGTCCACCTGCACTTCTTATTAATACCATCGGTTTTTTAAAGCAAAGACACTCTGTAACAGTCAACCCCCCTGGCTTTGTGATGACAAAGTCCGAAACGAACAAGTACTCAGGGCCATTAGTTATATATCCTAAAACTCTCACGTTTTCCGCTTCATGTCGACGTACTATTCCCTCTGCTCGCTTCTTTAAATCTTGATTTTTCCCACAGACGAAGAAAACGTCAGCATCTATTTTGCTTTCGATTAAATTTAATAAGTACGGCAAAGTCGTCGAAGACCCATGACCTCCCCCGCCATAAAACAGTATAATTGGTCTTTCCCCTGTCAGTTTAAATTTCTTCATCAAATCGCATTTATCGTAAAGACTCTTTGTATATTTTGAAGAAACCGGAATACCAAATGTGTGAATCATCTTGGCGTCTATACCTCTTTTGACGAGGATTCTCTTTTCTTCGATGCTACTTACTATCAATGCATCTTCACTTCGATATGAGTCGAGCCATAGCTGATGAGCTCTATAGTCAGTCACGACACTCAGCAAATGGCAATTTAACTCACCATTCTTTTTAAGTTTGCTTATATAGGTTGCCGCCGTAAAATAAGTTGCGATGACGATATCCGGATTAAAATCTAAAATCACTTTCTTTATCTTTTTATTTGATACCACTTTAGCTAATAATTGAGCACTAACTTTACCCCCAATCGTATTATCCGTCATTCTGTATATAATATTCCATAACCATGGTGCTTTAAACATTGCATTATTATAAAACTTATTAGTAAAAGTGCCCAGAAAAGGAGTAGCATACTGCAAAATATCTATTTCCATTACTTCGTATTCTCCACTTTCTGTAAAATAGTCATCAATATACTTAGCTATTGACCTGTGACCAGTACCATAAGTTGCGTACATTACTAAGAGTTTTTTCTTCATTATCTAACACCTACTATAATTATATAATTAATAATGAAAATTTACAATTCTTTTATTTGACTACTACTCTTAAAAAATGGTATGATTTTCTTAGGTGAAGTATAATGACTATAACAAATAGACAATTAGAAGTATTAGATTTTTTAAAACGCTATATTGCAAATAACGGCTACCCCCCTACTATCAGAGAAGTTGCAGCTGGTTTAAATTTTAAAAGTCCGTCATCTGCCCAAGACCACCTCAAAAGTCTCGTATTAAATGGGTTGATAACGATGGATAAACAAAAATCGCGCACGATTGAGCTTCTAGTACAAAACGAATATCTTAAAAATAATGATGCGACTGTAAAGGTGCCCGTTCTAGATAATTCATACGATGTCGTCAATAAAGAATATATCGAAATACCTACGTTCATGTTGAATGGCTATGATTCTAAAAACTTATATATTTTTAAAAAAGATAGTTCCTATTATATAGTAAATTCCACTTTAAAATTTGTTTCTAAACCTTCTTTAATAATAAAAAGTGGCAATTTTACTATCGAAGATAATCCTAAAGATGATATATTCGGAAATATCATAGGCGAATACAAAATATATTAATATAAAAAGAGCGATTTAATTTCATCGCTCTTTTTGAAGTTTTAATTTATAGTTTTATTGAGAAGGATAAGTTTATAGGTTTATTTATGTCTTTAATTTAAACCAATTTTAATTTATGTTAATATATCTTTTTTTAAGTATGATACAAATACTTTCTATATAGTCATCTATCACTTCCATTTCGTGATTACAGTATATAAAACTTGTTTGTGTTATCCGTGTACAAATTGTGAAATATGTGTGAAATCAAAAAAGAAAGACTATTCTTCCTCTTTCTTGTTAGATGCGCAGTTTGGACAGTAAACTCTCTTGCCTTTTCGTACTAAGAGCATGCCACATTCTGGGCAATTTTCTCCCGTCGGTTCGTCCCATAGAGCATAATTACAATCGGGATAATTTGAACAGCCGTAAAAGATTTTGCCTTTCTTTGTCTTCTTCGCGACGATTTCGCCTTTGTCGCACTTAGGACATTTAGCCAAGGCTTTTCGTTCAGTCGGCTTAATATATTTACACTCGGGATAATTTGAACAAGCGATAAACTCTCCATATTTGCCCTTTCTTATGACTAAAGGATTTCCGCACTCTGGACAGTCTTCTCCTGTTTCGGTCGGAGCTTTTTTCTCCATAGTCTTAAACGCCGTTTCGACGAGCGGTTCAAATTTATTCCAAAACTCACTTAGAACTTTGACATTATCATACTTTTCATCGGCAATTTTATCTAAATCGTCCTCCATCTGGGCTGTATATTTGACATTTATGATGTCACTGAAGCATTCCTGTAATTTATCGGTTATCTCGAATCCTATTTCTGTCGGAATAAACTTCTTATCGACGACTTCGACATAGTTGCGCATTTTCAAAGTATCCATCGTCTTTGCATATGTACTTGGTCTTCCGATACCTAAAGTTTCCATCTCTTTTATCAAACTCGCCTCTGTATAACGTGGAGCCGGTTTAGTAAAATGTTGTTCTCCGACGATGTCTTCAGAAATTACAATCTTAGATTTATACTGCGACAAATCTGGCAAGACGACATCTTCATTTTTGGTATATTCTCCATAGACTTTCAAATAACCGTCGAAGACGATAACTGAGCCCGTAGCTTTAAATGTATATCCGTTGTTCTCCAAGATAATCGTCGTACCATTTGCTTTTGCGTCGGCCATTAAAGACGCTAAAGCACGTGCATAGATGATACTATATATTTTATATTCTTCTGCTGTGAGATATTTTTTGACGCTTTCAGGTGTCCTTTTTATACTCGTCGGTCTGATTGCTTCATGGGCATCTTGCACGTTCTCTTTCTTTTTAGAAGCTTTCACACTACCTACGTACTCTTCTCCAAAGTTGTTGCGTATGTACTCCATCGCTTCTCCCACAAAAACCGGTGAGAGTCTCGTCGAATCGGTTCTCATATAAGATATCAATCCGACTGTTTCGCTACCTAAATCGACACCCTCATATAATTTTTGGGCAATTTTCATCGTTTTAGAGGAGTTGAATCCTAAGAGATTGATACTAGCCTGTTGCAAAGTAGATGTCGTAAAAGGCATGACACCCTTTTTATTTTTAACTTTGCTAGTTACCGATTCGATATTAAAACATTTCGATAAAGAAGAAATAATCGCATCGGCATCCACTTTTCCAGGAATCTTAACTTCCTTACCCTGGTATTTCTCCAATTGAGCTTCGAAATCTGGGAATATTCCTTTGACAGTCCAATACTCTTCTTCTTTAAAAGCTTCGATCTCTCGTTCTCTATCGACGATTAATTTCAACGCGACAGATTGAACTCTTCCCGCACTTTTGCCATCGGTCTTAGACTGCATCAACTTGCTCAACCTAAATCCGATTATCCTGTCGAGCATCCTTCTCGTCTCTTGCGATTTAACCAAATCCATATCGATTTCACGGGGATGTTCAAAGGCCTCTAGTAAAGCGGGCTTAGTTATTTCGTTAAAAACTACCCTTTTATAATTATCTAATCCGAATTCGTCCATGAGATGCCAACTGATTGCTTCTCCCTCGCGGTCTGGATCACTCGCCAAATAGACAGTCGCACCATTACACGCTTTTTTTAAATCGCTTATCAGCTTTTTCTTATCTTTTAAAGCTGTATAGTGAGGCTGAAAATTATCTTCGACATCGATTCCTAATCCGAACTTCCCACTCATCGAAAGGTCTCGTATATGTCCTTTAGAAGACAATACTTCGTAACCACTACCCAAATATTTACTGATCGTTTTAGTCTTGCTAGGCGACTCAACAATAACAACATTTTTCATCACGTTTCCTCCTCATCATTTAAAGCATCATCTTTTTCTTTCTCATCCTCTATTTTTTTATATTCATCAAAGTACTTAAATAGATACGCGAAATAATCTTTTTTTATAGCCAACTCGCTCATCTGACGTTTATTAAGCGCTTCCTTATTTATCGCGATTATTTCCTCATCACTTAATATATTTACGCCCTCGTTTGGTAAAAATTCTCCTTTTGAAGAACTGTAAAAACCGTTTGCATTTTGCCAACTGTTATCTTGAAATAAAACGTAGTCAGTATAATCGCTGAATATATCGTTACCCATATACAATCTTGGGTCATACTCTAAACCAAATAAATTAAGTAAAGTTGGAGTATAATCCATTGGACTCGTATATTTACTTACTTTCTCTGGTTCTATTTCACTATTATAAATGATAAAAGGAGTTCGGTCAACTTCGTTGTTTATACTTATATCGTAAGGCGCTATAGCTTGATAGCTTTTGTCACTTAAAGCGTAGGGATAATGGTCGCCAAATATTACTATAACTGTATCGTCGAGTTTGCCAGATTTCTCTAACTTTTCTAATAAATATTCTAAAGCTAAATCTGCTTCCTTAGCTTTAGATAGATATCTCTTGGTCGCTAAATCGAAATCTGTGTCTTTAAATAGTTCTATATTTTTTTTACCCATTTCGCTATCGAAAATATATGGTGTATGCGCTGTAACAGTAATCATGTAGGAAGCAAACTTTTCTTCGTCGATAAATTTTGGTAAAGCTAATTTCATAAATTCGTAGTCGCTTGGCCACTCACTATATTGTGAAGATATAGCAATTCCTAAGTCATCGGCATTAAAATATTTTGTCGCGCC
Source organism: uncultured Muribaculaceae bacterium (assembly GCA_964560995.1). GTDB lineage: Bacteria > Bacillota_I > Bacilli_A > RF39 > UBA660 > RUG11867. The sequence goes on along the minus strand of CAZLNI010000019.1, from coordinate 4,265 downwards.
AAACTTGTACTCGAATGTCTTGCGGTCGTAATACTTATTATTAAAATCGTGATATGTGCTAGTATAATAGTCATTCTCTCTAAACATACTTAAAAGAGCTTGAGGGTATTCGTTGTTTCGATAAGTATTTACGGTGCAAGTAGTTTCTATCGAGTATACACTTGTCTGACTAGTTCTCTCCGATTCTCCTGTTCCACAATTGTTCATCGGACTATAATTATTAACCGCCGTTATTCCTTCATTATAGAGTTTATAGAAAGTTGGGAAATACTCTTTAAACTCTTCATGAAATAGAGGCTCTGAAATGCTTTCAAGCATTATCATTATTAAATTCTTTCCTTCAAACAATCCTGTATACTCGTTTTTGTCGACAATTTTTTGATTATAAAAGTAATCGTTTAAAGCTTTATAGTCGGCGTTTGTTTCAGCTTTTATAAGACTTTTCCAAGCCTCGTTATCTATTTCTCTTGTATAATCTGTCGTTTCACCATCGCTGTCGTTTCCCTTATTCTCAGATGGAACAGTGTAATCGCTTGAGCCTATATTTAAAAAATTGTTATTGATATCTAATATAAAATACATCGTCATGCCAAAATTTCTAATTGCAATGGATGCATTATCTGGATTCCTAATTAATTCTTTGTTTGGCACCATTTGATATTTATTTTGCATAAAATCGAGATCTAAAGTCGCATAATATAATAGTCCTAAAAGTCCTACCCCCGATAATAAAAAAGTATCTACTGCCAACGTCTTAAAAGGTATTTTTTTATCAAAACCATCCCGAGTTAAGCTCCTTTCAAATATAAAATAGACTATTAACCCTATAAATGGAATAAAGACGGTGTGCACAAGAGGATGATAAGAATGCAAAAAGTCGAGAATATATTCGATTGCTTTCGTACCTTGTTCGGCATTTCCGACGGACATGAAAGAACCTAAAAAGTTTAAAAAACCGATTTGTAACCAAGCATAAAAAACTATGAAAAAATCTATAGTTATCAAAATTCCTCTTCTCAGTTTATTAGGTAGATTATTAGTTAGCAACGTAAGTATTAAACCGAAAGCGAAACTACTTAAGAAAATGCGCAGTATAGTATAGTCAACCGCAAATGAGCCGATTAAAACCTTTACGATCATTTCACTTAAAAATATGAATAAAGTTTCAACTATTAATAAAAGAAAATATTTAGGAATCCCCCGCATATTTAAAAGGGCTTCTTCCTTCTTACGTCTATTTTGTCTCTTTTCAAATTTAGACAATTTCTCTTTAGGCTCTTTCTTATTATCTAAAAGAGTTTGAGCCCCTTCGTCAAGAGTCTCTTTGCTTTTCTCTTCAATAAGGGACTTCTTATTCTCTAAAGAGGAACTTTCTAAATTGTCTTCATCGCCTAAATCTAGTTTTAATTGAATAGTCTGTGTCGTTTCTTTTATATCTCGTTCATTCGCTTTAGACACCGATACCGATGTTGTCCCGCTTTTCTTTTTTAATCCTTTTTCTTTCTTTGTTGCTGACATAATTCACACTCCCATTTATTATACTCTTTATAGGCTCGAATGTCTCTCTATATCCCTCGAATACGCCATATTTTTTGACAGCTTCGATATGTTCTTTCGTGGGATATCCTTTATGGCGTTCAAAACCGTAAAGAGGATGCTCTATTCCAATCTCGTCCATCATGCGATCTCTTGTAACTTTGGCTATCACGCTCGCCGCGGCGATAGATTCGCTTTTCCCATCTCCCTTTATGATACTCGTCGAAGGAATAGTCAATTTTTCTAGTTTCATGGCGTCTATCAACACGTGTTCAGGCTTAATACTCAATCCTAGGATAGCGTCCATCATAGCTAGCTTAGTTGCTTCGTAGATATTAACTTCATCTATCACTTTATTGTCTTTCATACCTATGGACACGGCGAGAGCATCTCTCATGATTATATCATAAAATTTATCTCTCTTTTTAGCGGTTAGCTTTTTCGAATCTGTAAGTCCCTCGAGAACATAACCTTTTGGCAATATAACCGCGGCCGTTACTACTGGACCGAAAAGTGGTCCTCGGCCAACTTCGTCGACTCCCGCAATCAACTCTATCCCTTTATCATAAAGTTCTTTTTCAAATACTAATAAATCATTTCCCATTTTCACACCTGTCAAACGTTATACCTTTTATGTTTTCCTGTTTGATGTCATTAACCACATAATGACTTATCTTATTATAATCGATTTCTCCTCCTTTGGAAAGAGCTCCGATGCGATTTCCGATAATTTCATAATTTTTCACATAATCTTCACTCAATTTTTCGAGACCATATCTTTTAAGTTCATCTGGATAAAAAGCATCTAACATTTTTAGAATGTGTACGGCGACGTCGTCTATCGGCAACACTTCTGTCTTGATTGCGCTCATAGCAGCCAAATTTAAAGCTACTTCTTCGCTTTCGAACTTCGGCCACAAAATTCCTGGTGAATCGAGCAAGAGGGAATTTCCAGCCTTAAGCCAAGTCAAGTTTTTCGTAAATCCTGGCGTATTTCCCACTCCTGCTACACTTTTACCTGCTAGTTTGTTGATAAGTGTGCTTTTCCCCACATTAGGAATTCCGATGACGAGCCCTCTCATAACTTTAGGCTTTAATCCTTTTTCTCTCCGCTTTGCATTTATGCCATTCGATATCTCATCGATTTTCTCGATGATAGGTAAATGTCCTTTAGGATTCTTTAAATCGACTCCCACTACTTGGCAACCTAAATCTTCATAATAACGAATCCACTTCTCGGTTTCGCTTTTGTCAGCTAAATCTATTTTGCTCATCACCAAGATTCTCGGTTTGCCTTTGATTATTTCGTCGATTCCTTGTACTTTTGAAGAATAAGGTATCCTAGCATCTACTAACTCGATTACAAAATCGACCAAAGGGCTCAATTTTATAATCTCTCTTTTAGTCTTTTCCATGTGACCTGGATACCAGTTGATTACGCTTTTATGCAACCCCTTATCATTATTTTCATTCATTTTTTACACCTTCTTCATTACTGTTTTGTATTTCTACATCTATATACTTCCATATTCTTTTATACTGTTTTAACTGTTCATCTTTTTTTATCTGTGCAACTGGATGATATAATGGAATTATTGTAAAATCTTTTGTTAGTATTTCTGGTTGTTTTGTAATTGTTTCTTTCAATGTCAGCTCAATATGAAATTCAAATATTTTTGATAAAGAGAGTAAAGGATAATATCCTAAAGTTAAAATAACTTTTGGTTTAACAATCTCAATCTGTCTTAAAAGATACTCACTACAATTTAATGTGGATTCTTTTAAAGCAATATTATTACCTCTATAAAGTTTTCCTTGTCTAGCACACATTATGGCATTTGTTATATAAATACTATCTAAAGAATATTTATCATTTGATGATTCACTTATATATTTTTCTAACATCTTTTTCGTACTACTCTTTTCAGAGTCAATTAATTCTTTCCAATTACTTTTATCTTCGTTTAACAACTCATAAAACTTTTTCATATCACTATATGGTCCCCAATCTTGACCTATAATCATAATATTCGACTCTAATCTGTTAAACCAATCTGTCCATATTGAAGGAATATTAGTACAAAAGTCATAGTTTTTATAAAAGTTGATTAAAGATTTACTTTTACATTTTAAATTTATACACTTACTACAATTACCTAAATCTTGAATTAATTCTTGAAACTTACTACTCCTCATCTTTTTTATTTTCTCCTAATAATTTTATTTCTTCTGCATTATTAAGAATATTAAGTTGGTACATAGCAATTTCACTCAAGATTTCAAATCTTTCTTCTTTACTTTTTTCTTCCTTGATTAATTCAGCATTATGTTACTCTAAATTAGATAATACGGTTAATTCATTAATTGTAGCATAATCTCTAATATTGGAATTTTTTGCCAAATTGGGATTAAGTTCTCTCCATCTTTTAGCAGTTGTCTTAAACAAGGCTACATTTAGAATATCTGCCTCTTCTGCATACTTTATCCATTCTCTATCTTTATAATAATCATTATCCGGTAATATATAATTCTTAATAGCATCTGTATGGATAAGATAATTATTCTTAGTTAAAATTCTTTTTACATCCCATTCTCTATTACTATTTTCTAACTCTTTTAGCCTTTCGAAGTCCTTTATTAAATATAGTTTAAAAACAGGACTAATAGAAGAAGCAAACTCAAAAGCTATATCCTTATGAGCATATGTTCCGCCATATTTACCACGTTTA
>CAZLNI010000018.1:0-17074 GCA_964560995.1 uncultured Muribaculaceae bacterium | reverse complement strand
TTTAGGTCAAAAGATACTGTTTCGCTAGAAGAACCTGTATTTGATATGGCGATTTTTATAGTTATAATGCTATTTAATCCGCCGATTTCACCCAAGACGTTCTGCTCTCTTTCTCCAACATAGTATACTTTGACATTAGGAGATGTCGATAGATTATCTAGAGCATATTTTGTGTTTTGAGTATTTAAACTTTTGAGGTCGAGTTCTAATATAGTTGTTCCAGGAGGGACCGTTATAGAGTTGTTTTTAAAACTGGTGTTCGTACTCGTTAAAGAATATTTTAGTTTGGCGGTTGTGATAATAGCTGCATTTAAATGTTTACTGAAAGTAAAATAAGAATATGTAATACCCGTGAACAGACAAAAAGTCGATATAAAAATCGACGCGGTAAAGTATCTGGCTTTCGTCTTGTCCATGTATTTAATCTTTTTATATAACTTCTTTAAGCTATTTTTCATGTTTAATCACTTTCCTGCTTTTTTCTTCGTTTTAGGCGCCTTTTTCTTTTTTTCAGCAGCTAAGTATTTTTGGATGATAAAAAGTATTTGCCCATTTAAGCTTCTCTGTTCTTGTTCTGCTATAATCGATAACTCTTTATGTGTTGCTTCGTCAATACGTAAAGTAAACTTTAATTCGTATTTCATATGTTCACCTTCTTATATTTTTATGATGTATAATCTTTATGATTTTATGATACCAAAATAACGTCATGTTAAATAGGGGCACTTTGCCGTCTTTATGGTGTCTTTTCGTTTATTATAAATAAGATAATTATTGAAAACAACGATTCTGGCATACAAAAGTTTGTCAAAATAAAAAGATCCCTTTTGCGGATCTTAAATATATATTCCTTCTGGTTTTTTAAATAATGGAGATAAGTCTTTTTTTTGCATCAGTTCTTCAACTAAAACTAACTTACCTGTGTTAATGGTCTGTTGGCAATCGATGATACGTTGATTAGTTGAGCCTCTAAAAGGTGCATCTAAAGATCTATTTTTGAGTTCGAAACGGCCGTCTACCATGACATCTATAGCTTCTAACAGTTCTTTACCTCTTGGCATCTTTAACACTTCTTCATATGTAAAGCCCGTATAGAGCCAAACGTCCATGCAGAGACTTTTAATATACTTAGCTAGTTCTATTACTGCATCGATTTGGTATAAGGGGTCACCACCAGAGAAAGTTATACCTGTTTGACCGACGAGTTTTTTTATTTCTTCTTTCACGTCTTCGACGTCGACCTCTACTCCACCTTTAAAATCGTGCGTTTGCATGTTGTGACAGCCAGAACAGGCGTGAGCACACCCTTGTGTCCAAATGACCGTCCTTATTCCTAAACCATCGACTACCGAGTCTCGCTGAAGAGAACTTGCTAGTCTAATTTTCATGTTTAAGCTGCCTTATCGACGATGCCAGCAAGACCGTGTTTGCATCTATTTTTTTCTTCTTCTCTTTTGGCATTGTTGAATCTATCTACAGTTCCAACGAGATAACCTGTTATTCTTCTTATTCTTTCGAATCTTACTCCTTCTCCTACTAATTTTGTATTATTCGTGTTTTTCATATTTATTTTCTCCTTTTCTTTCTAAAATTTATTTACAACTTGCGCATTCGTTGCGCACTGCTTCGATGGTTTCCATCGGAACGCCTTCGGATTCGTGTCTGCCGCATCCTGGGCAAACGTCTCCAATTACTCCCGTATATCCGCATACTGGGTCGCGGTCAACTGGATGGTTTACAGCACCATATCCTATACCACAGTCGTGCATGCATCTGATGATGGCTTTGAAGGCTTCTAGATTGTTAACTGTATCGCCGTCAACTTCGATGTAGGAAATGTGACCTCCATTAGTTAAAGCGTGGTATGGGCCTTCTATTTTGAGCTTATCGACTATGCTGATATCGTAATGTACTGGTACGTGGAATGAGTTTGTATAATACTTTCTATCAGTAACACCGGGGATGATACCGTATATCGACTTATCGATTCCTACGAAGACTCCCGATAGACCTTCAGCTGGTGTAGCGAGAAGAGTGAAATTAAGTTTATACTCTTTAGATAGCTCGTCACAACGTTCTCTCATGTGCTTGATGATTTCGTACCCTAATTTGCGGGCTTCTTCAGTTTCAGCATGATGCGAACCGATGAGAGCAGTTAAACATTCCGCTAAACCTATAAATCCTATAGCAAGAGAGCCATTTCTAAGAATCGGTGTGATATCGTCGTCATCTCCGAGGTTTTCACTGTCTAGGAATAATCCTTCTCCTAACAAGAATGGGAAATTATACCTCTTTTTAGAACATTGAATAGCAAATCTCTCTAGTTGTTGATCTTTTACTAGATCGATTTTTTCGTCGAGTTCTTTATAGAAGCCTTCTATATCAGCTTTGTCGTTAGTTATGATACCATGTTTAATTCCCAAACGCGGTAGATTAATCGAAGTAAACGATAAGTTTCCTCGACCTGTTGCAACTTCTTTATCCGGGTTAGCTGTGTTTCCCATAACACGTGTACGACAGCCCATATACGCAACTTCTGTATTTGGATCACCCTTTTTATAGTATTGCAAATTGAATGGTGAATCCAAAAATGAGAAATTTGGGAAGAGCCTTTTGGCTGAGACTTTACAAGCTAGTTCGAACAAGTCGTAGTTAGGGTCCGTTTCGAAATAACTTACACCTTCTTTGACTTTGAATATAGAAATTGGGAAGATTGGCGTCTCGCCCTTTCCTAATCCTGCGTCTAGTGCATAAAGATAATTTTTGATTACCATACGTCCTTCGAAAGACGTGTCTGTACCGAAGTTAATCGAACTAAATGGAACTTGAGCTCCTGCACGCGAGTGCATCGTATTTAGGTTGTGGACGAATCCTTCCATCGCTTGATAAGTTTTTCGCTCCGTTTTTTTAAGTGCTGTATCATAAGCCTTTTTGAATATGCGTTCAAGCTTTTTGTCTTTTTCATAATATTTCTTAAAATCTGTTATTTTGAAATCGATCGTTTTAAGTTCATCTATTTGTTTCGTTACACTTTCGAAATCGATATCTTTACTCTCTTCCATCAAATCGATATATTCGCTCAATGCTTGTTTGAATTCCTTTTTAAATGTTATCTTTACACCTGGTGTCATATAATAATCGAAGGCTGGAATACTTTGACCGCCATGTTGGTCATTTTGATTAGATTGGATGGCAATAGCTGCTAAAGCCGCAAAGCTCATTATATCTTTTGGTGGACGCAGATGTCCATGTCCAGTCGAAAAGCCGTGAGAGAACAATTTGTCTAAGTTTATTTGGCAACATGTAGTCGTACCCATCGGCAAGAAGTCCATATCGTGAATATAGATATCTCCTTTATCGTGAGCTTCTGAAATCCGACTAGAAATCAAATAACTTTTAGCAAATTCACGAGATAGTGTGCTACCGTATTGGAGCATCGTGCCCATCGGCGTATTTCCATCGACATTGGCATTATCCCTTTTTGAGTCTTCTTCGTTGGCAGTTTTAAGAGATAAATTTTCGATAGCCTTCATCAATTTATGTTGGCGATTTTGAAACGATTTACGAGATTCGCTTCGTCTAAATCTGTAACTCGAAAATGCTTCGCAAATAGCTACATAACCCATCTCTTTCAATTCTTTTTCGATTAAATCTTGGATGTGTTCGATAGGCACTTCGCCATTTGCGTCGTACTCTGCTTCGATATCTTTTAAGACTTTCTGATAAACTTCGTTATGGTTTTCTTCCGTATATGAGACATTGCTCTTAGCGTTTAAAAACCCTTTTCTTATAGCGATGGCAATTTTTTCGCCATTAAAGTCGACTTTTTTACCATCTCTTTTAATTACTTTCATTTTTACTTCCTCCTATGTTTTGTAGTTCAAGTATATCATTTCATTTCTCGTTTTATGTGTTGCAAATGCAACAAATTACAACTTTTATCAAAACCTATTTCTAAGGTCCTGTAATTAAGCCAAAAATAAAATTGACAAGTCGTATGTCAATCCTATTCTATTATTATTTTTCGCCATCTTCTAACATGCTTATGATGCTTATGCCGTAACCATTAGAGGGGTTTGAAATGACGACATGCGTCACTGCTCCAACTATCTTGTCCTGCTGGATAATTGGACTTCCACTCATACCTTGGACGATTCCGCCCGTCTTCTCTAACAATTCTTTATCTGTCACTTTAAAATAGATATTTTTAGTCTCGTTATTGGGGTCGACTCTCGTTATCTCGATATCGTATGCCCCTACTTCTTCGCCATCTAAAACAGTATATATCTTAGCTTGACCGAGTTCAATTTCGGACATTTCGGCAACTTTCATAGCTTTCTTTTTAGGAGTATCATCGGTATAGGTTCCATATACACCCGATGTCACGTTTTTTGTTATATTACCATAGGTTTCAGCAGAATAGAACTTGGCATTTTTACCGCCTGGCGTCCCAGCGAAGCTGCGGTCGATACCTGTGACGCTGCTTCTAAAGATAGTCCCCGTTTTGACTTCTACTGTTTTATTGGTATTTGTCTCGACTATGTTATGACCGAGACTTCCGAAGGTATCTCCATCTATGTATGTAAGGGTGCCAATGCCCGTTATTTCATCTTTAACAAATAATCCCGTTTTATATGCGCTGCCATCTCTTAGCAGTTCTAATTCAACTGTTTTGACTTTTTTATCTCGCATGACGGTCAATTCAACCGTATGCGAAGCACTTTGTTCCATTGTACCGATTAAATCGTCTATCTTCTCTACCTCGACCCCATCGACGTGAGTTATCTTATCGCCTACTTTTAACTGAGGTGTTCCTTTATTGTATTTGCCATTAACTTTATAAAAGCCGACAATCATAATCCCGTCGCTTTTAATCTCTATTCCGATCGATTCTCCACCAGGAATTATATATTCAGAATACGCATAAGTATTTAGTGGCAAACCCATCAATAATAGACTTAAAAAGACTGTTTTTACCGTATTTTTCATAATCTCACTTCCATAATTATTGTGAGCATATTGAGGAGTTTTATTTTGCCATCTTATGACAAAAAAAGACGGGGTGTACCCGCGCGCCTTATTTATTCCTGTGGCGCTTCGAAATCTTCCAAAGTGCCATTTTCTGTCAATATTTTGTTAACTTTTTCTGTTGCGGCCGTCAGTTTATCACCGCAAAGCTTAGCTAGTCGCATTCCTTCCGTAAATTTGTCAATAGCTTCATCTAGGGGACAATTCCCAGCTTCTAACTCTTTTACGAGGTTCTCAAGCTCTAAAATATTTTCTTCGAACGTCTTTTCTTCCTTTTTTGTCGCTGTTTCTTTCATTTTTATTTACTCTCCTTTGCTTCTTCGACTTTAGCAATCAATATACCTTCGTGAAGTCTAATATTTATCAAATCGTCTTTTTTAATCCCTCTATAATCCGTAATCGGATGCTCATCTTTTGATACGACTGCATAGCCTTTCTTTAATATGCCCAATGGATTTAAAAGATCCAATTTTTCTAATAACAAGTTATAGTGATTGGATTGGTTCTTGGAATATGCTTCAATAGAGGATTTGAGGCGCATAGTCCATAACTTTATCAATTCTTTATCCTTTTCATAAAAGGTAAGAGGGTTTTTAAGAATATACGAACTCGTAATATTTGTAAGACGTTCTCGCCTATTTTTAAGTAGTGTCGTTATAAAGTTTTCTAATTTATCGATGAGCATAGACAGTCTCTGTTCTTTTACTTCATAAATAACTAATGGATTCTTAAGAACATAACTATTTTTTAAAGCGTCTAACCTTTTATATCCGAATTCAATTTTCTTCGCCATATTAGTCTCTAATCTAATTTTATAATTTTCGAGAAGTTTGAAGACATCGGACATATTGGGTACGGCTATTTCAGCTGCCCCTGTCGGCGTCGGAGCCCGCAAGTCGGCGACGAAGTCGGCTATCGTAAAGTCCACTTCGTGACCTACGGCACTTATGATGGGAATATGTGAGTCATAGATGGCACGGGCAACTATTTCCTCGTTGAAAGCCCATAAATCTTCTATTGAACCGCCTCCACGCCCTATAATCAGTACGTCTAGTTCATAGTCTTGAGCTTTCGCTATTTGGGCAGCAATGCTATTTTTAGCGGTTTCTCCTTGAACTAAGGCAGGAAAAAGAATCGTTTCGGCAATCGGGAAACGTCTTTTGATAGTGCTCAAGATATCTCTTATCGCTGCGCCCGTAGGGGCAGTTACTATTCCTATGCGGCGAGGGTATTTGGGAATCGGTTTTTTTAGTTCTTTCCTAAATAACCCTTCTGCTTCAAGTTTCTTTTTTAATTTCTCATAAGCAATATAGAGTTCACCTATTCCATCTGGCTGCATCTTAGTGACGACTATCTGATATTTGCCCGAACCTTCGTAAACAGTCACTTTTCCTTCGGCGAAAACCTTAGTTCCATCTTTAGGCTCAAAGTTTAAACTGCGCGCATTAGTCTCGAACATGATAGCACTTATAACACTCGTCTCATCTTTTAGACTGAAGTAGATGTGCCCACGAGAATGGATTTTGCAATTCGATATCTCGCCTTTTAAATATACATGCCCAAGATGAATATCAGCTTCAAATTTTCTCTTCAAATAATTGTTTAATGCACTTACTGTAATGAAATTAGCCATTATTCATTTTCCTTAATATATCTATCCAATACGGCATTTATCATCTTGCGAACAGGCTCATCGGAGTATTTTTTAGCTAATTCGATAGCTTCGTTGATGACGACTACTGGAGGCGTATCCATGTACTTTAATTCGTATAAAGCAAGACGTAGGATGCTTGCCCCTGTCTTATCTAGTCTCTCGATAGTCCAATCTTCTAAATAATCGTTAGCTATCTTTGTAAGCTCTTTATAGTAAGTATCTACGCCGTAGACGACTTCTTTGACAAATTCGCTTTCGATTTCCATGTTTTCTCTAATAACGGCATCTAATTCATAAGGTAGGTTGTTCTGTTTATATATATCTATTTGGTAAAGAATCGTCATAATCTTTACTCTCAATTCGCTGCGAGTCATCTGCATAACTAAATCACCTAAATAATTATAACAAAAAAAGACCTTAAGGTCTATAAGTTTATTTTAAATTATTCGATAGAAAGTATCTTTATGTTGTAAGAACCGTTTGGACTTTCAACAGCAACTATTTCGCCAATCTTTTTATTTAAAACTGCCTTACCGATTGGAGATTCATTAGATATTCTATTTTCGAAAGGATTAGCTTCTAGAGAGCCGACAATCTTGTATACTTCTTCCTCGTCATCGTCGATGTACGATATTTTTACAGTAGAACCAAGTCCTACAACTCCATTGGCACTTCCTTCGATGATTTTGGCATTGTCAATCATATATTCCAATTCTTTGATGCGCGCTTCTAAAGCCGCCTGGTCATTGCGTGCTGCATCGTAGTCCGCATTTTCTGATAAATCGCCTTGAGCACGGGCATCTTTAATAGCTTCTATAATTTGAGGTCTCTTAACTGTTTTGAGTTCGTTCAATTCCTCTTCTAGGGCTAAGAAACCATCGGCTGTCACTAAGCACTCTTTCTTTTTAGTCATATTGTTATCACTCTTTCATTATTTATTATAAAAAACCGCCTATTTTCGGTCGAATTAATGATACTAGATTTCTTTAAAAATGTCAAATACTTTTATGCGTATCATGCTATTTTCTTCCAATTTATATGGCGTTTTGATGCGAACCATCTCTTTTGGATGATTGCAGTATTCTTTTGGCAAATCGTCTTCCCCATAAATTTCTGTAATCGTAAATTCAACTGTCTCCATAGTTGGACCAAAGACTTGTACAATATCCCCTGGCTTAAAGTAGTTGCGTACCTCTATGGTAGCATAGTTATCTTCTTGATTCTTAACTAGACCTAAAAAGTCTTGATTAGACTCCTCTTTTCGACCAGTAAAATATTCGCCTTCCGGCCCAGGGATTCCCCTATAAAATTGACTAACTGATTCGCGATTTGCCACTCTATTTATGATATTCTTGGCATATTGCAAATATTCCTCCGTAAGAGTTTTACTTTGAATTTTCTTTATCAAATTTCTGTATGTATGTAAAACAGTCGCGATATAGTAGATCGAGCGCATACGGCCTTCGATTTTAAAAGAATTGACACCGGAGACAATCATGCTTTCGAGTTCAGTTATCATGTTTAAGTCTTTAGACATAATCGTAAATTCGTTTGTATCTTCGCTTATAAACGCCCAACGGCATACTTGGGCACAGCCACCTCTATTTGCATCGCGATTAGTTGCATAATTTGATAGAACACAGCGACCACTGAAGGAAGTACACATTGCTCCTTGAATGAAGCATTCTAAATCTACTCCAGTCTCTTTTTTAATCCGTTCTATATCTTTTTGTGATGCTTCTCTTGCCAATACTATGCGTTTGACCCCTTTGTCAATATAAAACTTAGCTGCACGAGAATTTAGTGTGCTCGCTTGCGTACTCAAATGAACTTCTAAGTCGATAGAAAACTCTTTTAATACTTTTAAAACGACGGGATCGGATATGATGATGGCATCGACCTTAATCTTCTCTAGGTAGATGAGATAATCTTTTAAACCGTCTAAATCTTCGTTATGAAATACGATGTTGACAGTTACATAAACTTTTTTCTTTTGTCTGTGTGAATAATCGACCCATTCTCTTAATTCTTCTAAAGTAAAGTTCGTCGCATTGGCACGAAGCCCATACTTAGGTCCGCCTAGATAGACGGCATCGGCACCATAGAGAAAGGCATAGAAAAGGCGTTCTTTATCCCCTGCAGGGCTCAAAAGTTCTATCATTTTAAATCACCTACCCTATAAACCGTCTTCTTGTTTAAGAAGCCGTCAGTTGTTCCTTGTACTTCTTCATTTTCGATAGCTTTCATGATGTCATCTTTAGTGATACCTTCGGTATTTACAAGATAAAACAAGATCTTTTCGTCGTTAAAATTATCTAGTTCACTGCGCGTATCTAGTATATGTGTGTCCAAACATACCGTTCCATAGTCGCCCTCTTTTAGGCGGAATGCAAATTCCCCCTTCGCATCACTTATGGTTATCGTCTTCTTTTCCTTAAGTGCAAAATTTTTATAATAGTTTGACACTAAACTTCGGCGCGAATACATGATTTGCGTATATCCAAAAGTGTATAGAACGAGAGGTTGCTTAGTATTATTTAATATTTCTGCAATCTCTTCTTTCGTTATGTCAGTCGAAATGACGAGGGAATCGAAATAATCGAGCCAATAATTGCACGTTTGCGTATTGGCATTTAAATGGTTTTGAAAGTTAATTAGGGTGTAACCTTTATCTTTTAATACTTCGTATAGTCCGGTATCTTCGATGACAAAGCCCTTTACATTAGAAGGAATCGCAAGTTTTATGAATTCATCGATATCGTCATCCGTGAGTAACCTATTTATTAAGATATAAGCATCTACATTTATTTTCGCGATTTCTTCGTAAGTAAAGGAGTCATAACCGACAGAAAAACAGTCTAATGGAAAAAGGAAGTTAGTTATCCCTAACTTCTCATAGTCTTTTAAATCTTCTAAATTACTTATATTTAAGAGTATTTTATCTTTTTTCATCGTTATTCCTATAGCTTATGCTTAGTCCATCACCAATGTCACGAAATTCCGTGGTAAATTCGGTGTTCGTCCTTAAAAACTCGACATAATCCTCTATTTTAGAAACGAGACTATTCAAGTTTTTGCTCATCGATTCATCGCGATTGCCGACGAGTCCGTGGAAGTTGATATTATCGGAGATGATAACTCCATTAGGACTCAAATAATGGCTAAATTTTTCAAAAAATTTTATGTATTGACCTTTGGCTGCATCGATGAAAATGAGATCGTAAGTCCTTCCAACCAAATTGACGTCGAGTGCATCTTGGAAAACTATCTCTATTTGCTTTTCTAAACCACATTTTTTGACGTTTTTTAAAGCTTCCATATAGCGTTTTTCATCTCTTTCGATAGTAGTCAATTCTGTTCCTTCATTTGCACTTACCATCAAAATACCACTGTAGCCGATAGCAGTACCAATTTCGAGAATCCTTTTTACATTGTTAAGTTTGATATACTTCATTATGAATTTGATGGAATCTTTTTCGATGATAGGAACGTTATATTCCTTCGCATACTTTTCCATCTCAATAATAGTTTCTTTCATTAAAAAATCACCAACGATGTAATTATAGCATAGTTGGCGATTTAAATCAATTTACACTGCTTTATTGATGCTCAATAGGCTTCATCGAGCGACCTTGAGATTTGCTTAACTCTAATTTATGTATTACTGTATTGAGTAGAAATTGACACCAGTAGTGACTTTCTCTTTCGCCACCCTTGAGAATTGCAGTAGCAAGTTTTTCTTTATATGGTGATAAATCATCATCTTTTAGAAGTAACGCTAAGAATAGGCTGTCTTCATTTTTATTTCTAGATTCAGAAAGACTATCTTCATATAATAGCCAATATGTTAATCTCCATTTCAATAATTCTAAATATTCTAATTTAACTTGATTACCCTCGTCCGTATTAAGAACTCTAATTATATTGCTAATCGCAGTAAGATGTGACTCACTTCCCGCGTCAAAGTGATTTAGTCCGTGAGCTTCTTCGAGGTAATTGATACCCTTTTTAGCAAACAAGTCTTTATCGAATACGACGACACCATCACTTTTATAGCCTGTTACTTTCATAATCATCTCATATAGTTTTACGGCTAAAGCATTCTTTTCGTTTTTTAAATCTAGGGAACTGCCGATAACTAAAAGCTTATTTAAGTCTACTTTTCCTAAATCAGCTCCATTAAAATTGTCGCGTTCAAAACCATAATCTGTATTTATGAGTTTTCCTAAGATGAGTCTTATCAGTTTTTCTTGTTTACTGAAAAGTTCTTCATATTTCTTAAGCATTTCGGGATTAGCAAGTGGTGTACCTGTTATCGGTGGATGTACAGCATATATTTTGTGTATGCGATCAGATAAAGAAGCATATGCCGCGATTAATCCGCCAAATGACTCTGTCACTAAATCTACTTCGCCTAAATTAGCTAATTCTAATGCTTTTAAAAGATTAGCAGTCATGTTTTGGGCATTAATCTCGTTTTTGTTACCTTTAAAAACAGGATAATCGTAGAACCAGCTACCATTAAAGAGATTGTGACCAGGATCGCCAGTTAATCCGGTTTGTTCTAAGACATGGCAACGGTGCTCCATCTGTCTCCCAACATAGATTACTGGACGTTCATTTCCCTTAAGTGTATCTTTTTCTACATAAAGACTGCCGAGTTCATTCGGTTTAAATCTTTCTTTTCCTTTTCTATAATTTATCATAGGTATTTTCTCCCTTTTTAAATGCCGCTATTTTATCATGATATAAAAAATTTGTCAATTTAGGCCTTAGGACGAATAATATAAGGCTTCTCTTCGATAACAGTATCGACAACATCTAATAATTCATTTGCTACTGGATGATTTAAAACAGCATGAGGGGATGACAGTATAAGATTATTTGAGTTGTTTTTACTATTAATATATGGCTCTATTGATTGTTGAGCACGAAGAGTGACTAATCCATCCGATGGTTCTTTAAAAAATATTTCGTTCAATAATAGTAGCCCAATACCAACTAGGTCACAGCTTTTTAAAATCGTTCTAGTTGCTTTGGCATCTATAACCGTACATATGTTTTGGAAATGATTTGGTTTACTTGAAGCCAAAACGTTATCGGTACTAAAGATATCGTTTAAAAATGAAGGGTCATATCTATCTAAATATTTATCGCCTACGCCATCTTTTAAGGCAATATCGAAATCCATGTGTGAATTGCTTAAAATCTTATGATAATAATTTAAAAGGGCATTTAATACGCGTTTTGAAAAATCATTTTCTCCAAGTTTTGCTTCAATAATCCGTTTAGCCTCTCTTTCAATAATCTTAGGAGAAGCCATTATCGTGCCTGTATATGGCGAGGAAACACAGAAAATATTGGCTTTAGCTAAGCCTTTCATCGTTGTCGCTTTCTGCAAGTGAGTCGATATATGAGGCAAAGTATTTTCCTTCCTCTTTTAATGGTGCGTCGTTATCGATTAAAAGTAGTTGAATGCGGTAATTATCTTTCTTTTTTTCGAAATAGTTTATAACTCTTTTGATCCCATCTTTGCGGTCGCTTATTGTTTCAGCATTTTTACTCAAGTTTTCTACTCTATATCCGTCGGCAATAAGAATGTAATGAAATCCATTATCGCTTTCATCGTGTATAACATCGCGATATGACGCTATAGAAAGAGCTTTTCTTTTGTCAGCTTGCGATGCGATATCTCTCCAGCCGTTTGTTTCTAAATCCCATTTGGCGATTCCTTTTATCTGTCCCATATATTTTCTCCCCTTTAAATGCGCTTATTCTAACATAAAAAGCACAATCTGTCAAAGATTGCGCTGAAGCTGGAATTTGATTAATAGGTAAACCATAGTCCTTGGCTTTTGAGTCTATTAGTCGTTGCTTCGTGTTCAGCATTCGTTTTACTAAAATATGTTTTGCCGTTTTTGTCGGCGACGAAGAAAAGATAATCGTGCTCCTCTGGGTCTAGAGTCGCTTTTAAAGAAGTAAAGCTTGGACTTGCAATCGGGCCTATAGGTAAGCCTTTGACGCATGAACCACGGGTATTATATCCGTTGCAACTATAAAGATCGGCAAACGTCAAGTCGACTGTGAAATCTTTATTTACAGCATAATAAGTTGTGACATCGCTTCCTAATGGTTCCCCTATTTTTAATCTATTATAGAAAACACCTGCAACTCCCCTTCTATCGTCACTGCGGGCTCCCTCTAGTTCGACAATCGACGCGAGAGTCATGAGTTCATGAATAGAATACTTACTTGAAGATATTTTATCACTATATGACGATAACTTGATGGCAGTATTATCGAGCATAGCTTCGATTATACCCTTAATAGATATATCACTCAAGAATTCGTAAGTGTCTGGAAAGAGGTATCCTTCTAAAGGATGATAGATACCCTCTTTTAATATATCGTCAGTTAAGAAATCATATCGTTTTATCAATTCGGCAATATAATTTTTGTCGTCAAGAACAGCGTTTACTTCATCGACTGTATACTCAAAATTCTTAGAAATGACATCTGCAATGTAGGATAGTCTTTTTCCTTCGACGAACGTAACCCACTTAGTGTCGCGCGTAACTTTACCAGTCAAAAAAGCATCATATATCTCGTCGACACTCATCGCTTTAGTAAGGATATAAGTTCCTGCTTGAGGGTTGCCAGGATGGAGTTTTACGTAGACTTTCATGACTAAATCGTTTTTAATTAGGCCCTCTTTCTTTAAATTAACTATTATCGTATTAGCTGCTTCACCCGCCGTCACAGTGAAAGTGACATTTTCGTGCGAAGATGGGTCTACACTCTTTAAATTTATATTATAGTATACTAGACTCCCAGTTATTCCTAGAATAAAAAAGACAAAGAGGCCTATACTTATAATAAGTACCACTTTCTTTTTCATAATTAATTCTCTTCTTGTCCTTCTTTGTTTTCAGCCATTTGCTCTTTGAGTACCTGTTTTTGGGCACTCGCTAGGACAGATTCAATCATATCCCATTCTTCATCAGTTGTTACCGGTATGAGATCTAAATTCTTGCCAGAGGGATCATATATATTGGCATACGTTTTAATGTTACCATTTTCATCCATCGTGTGGTCCGTATAAAGTATATAATTGTGTCCAAATTCCTCTGAATCGATGGTCAAAATCACTTCACACTCGACTTTTTCTCCTTTGTCGTTAGTTATCGTAAATATATTTTTATTTTCACTATTCATTTATTTTATTCCTTTCATTCTCATAAATGTGCTCAAAATTACGCTTGCAGCTACGGCATCTATATGGTCTTTTCTCTTTTTGCGACTCATATCCGAATCGAGCAAATATTTTTCAGCTTCGACCGTCGATAAGCGTTCATCGACGAGGGTTATCGGTACAGAGATATTTGCTTCTAAAAAGTTTTTGAATTCGATACTTCTTTGTGAAGCAAAGCCTAGTGAATTATCCATATTTTTAGGTATTCCTAAGGCGATCTCTGATATTTTATAATTATCGATGAGTTCACGAATTTCTTTTAATAGTTCTTCATAAGTATTATACTTAATCGTTTTAAGAGGGTTCGCGATTAAACCTAAGCTATCCGATATAGCGATGCCTAAAGTCTTCGTTCCTAAATCTAGTCCTAAATATCTCATTATTTTATATAGCTCTTAAGAAGAGTTTCTAATATCTTAGCTCTATCTAAGCTTGTTATCTTCTTTCTAGAGTCTTTATAACTAGAAATATACCCTGGATCGCCAGATAGTAAATATCCAACCAACTGGTTGATAGGGTTATAACCTCTCTCTTCTAATGCATCGTATATCTCTAATAATGTCTTTTGAACGAGTGTCGTTTCTAATTCTTCGACATTGAATAATCTAGTTTCGTACATTTTTAATTCACCTCTCGTCTTATTTTAGCAAAATTCTCGTTTTATCACAAGTAGTTACTCGTTATTTTGTACTTTGAAGAGCACTTCTCTAGGTTTTGATCCGTTCGGAGGTCCTACGATGCCTCGTTCTTCGAGCAAATCTACTATGCGCGCAGCGCGGTTATATCCTACAGCGAAACGCCTTTGAATTAGACTAGCACTGATTTTACCTGTTTGGACGGCGAATTCGACGACTTCGTTATATAGAGGATCGTCATATTCTTCTTTAGGTGAACCATCACTACCTGCCATGTGTGTTTCAGCTACTTCGTCGTACGAAGGCACATATGAAGTGAATTCTTGACTAGAAACATACTTAATGAGGCGTTCTACTTCATCGTCAGAGATGAAATTACCTTGTATACGCTCCGTTACAGAGGCTCCCATCGGATAGAAAAGCATATCACCTTTACCTAAAAGTTTTTCTGCTCCACCCATATCTAAAATAGTTCTCGAGTCGATTTGGGAAGCGACCGCAAAGGAGATACGAGAAGGGATGTTTGCTTTTACAACACCTGTGATGACATCTGTAGATGGTCTTTGAGTTGCGACGATCAAATGGATTCCAGCGGCTCTTGCCATCTGGGTTATGCGCATAATCGAATCTTCGACTTCTTTACTGGCGACAACCATCAAATCTGCTAACTCGTCGATGATGACGACTAAATAATACATCTTTTTTTCGACTTCATGACCAGCCTGCTTATTTTGTTCCTCAACCCATTCGTTATAACCTGCGATATTTTTGACGTTTTTATCGGCAAAGACATCGTATCTTTGTTCCATCATGACAACGACTTTCTGTAGTGCAGCACTCGCTTTCCTTGGGTCGGTAACGACTGGCCATAAAAGGTGTGGAATGCCGTTGTAATTCGATAACTCAACTTTTTTAGGGTCGACCATGACGAGTTTAACTTCGTCTGGGCGTTTGAGCATCAAGATAGACGCAATGAAGGAATTAATACAGACGGATTTACCAGAACCAGTAGAACCAGCGACCAAAAGATGTGGCATCTTAGAAATATCCGCCCATTTTATTTGTCCCATTATGTCTTTACCGAGAGCAACAGGAATGTTAGCTTTAATTGAATCTTTTGTAGGCCTCGATAACACCTCTCTTATCGGAACTGGGATTACTTTACTATTTGGGATTTCGACTCCGACAGTGCTTTTACCAGGAATAGGAGCTTCAATACGGACGTCCTTCGCTGCTAAAGCCAATGCTATCTCTTTATGTATAGATGTAATACGGCTTACGCGAGTGCCGGCTTTGACTTCGACTTCAAATTGTGTAACAGCTGGTCCTTCGTGGATTTCGACGACACGACCACTTATCTGGAAGTCGGCAAGGACGCGTTCCAAAGCTGCTTTATTAGATTGTAAGAATTCGGTAGAATTGACTTTCCCAAAAGATTTAGATTTATCTAAAAGATCTAAAGTCGGCAAAGTATAGTTTAGGTTTTGTGAGTTTTCTTGCGAAGAAGTAATTTTTACGTCTTGATTAGCACTGTTTGAGAATTCGAATGCCGTCTGTTCCTCTTTTGAGTTTTCCATAGCATTACGCAAGTCATCCATGTTGGAATAAACCTTGACATGCTCTAGAGTTTCTTTGCATATAGTATCTTCGATAGAAGGTTCTTTCGTCTCACGATTGAATAGACCACCTTTCTTCTTTTCTTTGCGAGAAGTAACTTCATCGTCTTCCTCATCTTCATCTTCGTCATTATTAATTTTAGCTTTGCCCGCCAATTTGCGAACTAAATCTAACATATCACTTACAGATAAATCGAAAAATAAAATCATGCCCAATACTAATACGATGGCTAAGACAATTCTAGTACCTTTGAAGTCAAACGCAGCTGTCGAGACGACAGTGAATAGCGCGCCTATGATGCCTCCCCCAGCACTTATTGTATAACTTTGAAATCCGGTATTTAATGCTTGCATAAAATTGTCGATTGTAGCTTCAACTATAGCGTTGCCGATTAACTTTTCTTCTATGGCATAATTCATATGTGAATAGACTAAAACGGTTAAAATTACTAAGTAGAGTCCTAGAAGTCGAACACTTATAAATTTCGGTGTCTTTCTTTTAACTACTAAATAACTTCCGATAACGAGGCATGCCCCAAGAGCGATGTAATACCATACTCCCATCAAAAAGATTGCAAATCCGCGAATAATCTGTCCGACAGGTCCAAATCCACCGAAACCCATTATTGCCACTAATATCAGAAGTACTCCCCATATCTCGGCTGAATAAGAATCATTTTTTTTAGTACTTGCTTTGCTAGTTTTTTTCTTTGCCATACTTCTATCACCATTATAATTATATAATAAAGACTTTTTTTAGTAAAGCGATTTGCCGATTTCTTTTCGTCAAGTTTGGATAATATTTAAATGTTTATAACATCGTCATGATATTTTTAATTTTATCAAAAGGTAATTTAGTGTATTTTTGAACTACTTCGGGTGTTAAACC
>CAZLNI010000017.1:1118-17110 GCA_964560995.1 uncultured Muribaculaceae bacterium | reverse complement strand
AGCGATGGGTTCGACAATTCCACTTATTTGCCCCAAGAAGAAAGCTCTGCCACGCGACATGCCACTTCTGCGCATAGGAAGTGAGATACTCGAGCCTTCGGGGAAGTTTTGTATACCGATGCCTATGGCGAGCATGAAGGCGCTCATCAATGTCACATTGCCATATGCAATCGAACCGAAAGCGAGCCCGACGACGAGTCCTTCTGGAATATTGTGCATCGTAATAGACAACATCAACATGAAGTTTCTCTTTTTGTCGGAATCTTTTAAATATTTAGAACTTATTTTATCCGTGATGAAAAGGAGTACTCCACCTAAGAGAAATCCTACCGAGACGACGAGCCAAGGTATTTGTCCTAACGATTCGCACTTTTCTATAGCGGGCGCAATGAGGCTGAAAAACGATGCAGCAACCATCACGCCACCTGCTAAACCTAGTAAAGCATCCATGACGTTTCTATTGACTTTTTTAAAGAAAAAAACTAAAGAACTACCTGCCACTGTAAAAGCATAAGTCATCAAAGTCGCCAAAAGAGCCTGCAAGACGGGATGCAAATTAACAAAAAAATCTACCATTTTAATCACCTAATAGTAGAATATGGCAGATTTTTCTCTTGTGTATAAACTAATGCCTAAGGAACGGGGTCATAACCGCCCTTACTCCAGGGGTTACAACGAATTAACCTTTTAATCGTCAAATAAGAGCCTTTAATCGCGCCGTACTTTTCTAACGCTTCGATGGCATATGTCGAGCAAGATGGAGTAAACTTACAAGAAAAGTGGCTCATGAGAGGCATACTTTTATAAAGTTTGATGAGCTTGATAAGAATAGATTTCATAAAAATCGTCTCTTTCTAGCTAAAATTATACATTATAAAGTTTGCTAGGTCAAATTTTACTTTTGATAGATAGTGTGTCGGTATTGAAGAAACTAAAAGAATCGCTTTTAAATCTAGCAGTTGTTCTAAAAATTAAGGAAAAATAATACTTATTAATAGGTGATTAGTTTGAAAAAAGTATTATTTTTCTTTTTATGTGTTTTCTCTTTTCTAGGAAGCGCCGCCGCAGCCGAACTTGCAGAAAATGCTAAAAGTGCCATTTTAATCGAAGCTACTACAGGAGAAGTTTTGTATGAAAAAAATGCCGATGAAGCCCTAGCGCCTGCGTCGATGACGAAGATGATGACTTTGCTTCTCACGATGGAAGCTATCGAAAAAGGTAACATTAATTTAGAAGACGAAGTACCGGTCAGTGAAAATGCTGCGTCGATGGGAGGAAGCCAAGTATTCTTAGAAGCAGGCGCTATGTACACTTTAGATGAAATCATCAAAGCCGTGTGTATCGCTTCTGGTAACGATGCCGCAGTTGTCTTAGCCGAAGCTATCGGTGGAAGTACGGCCCATTTTGTTGAAATGATGAACACAAAAGCTAAGGAATTAGGTTTGACGGCAACTAACTTTGTAAACGTATATGGACTAGATGCTGACGGTCATTTGTCCAGTGCTAGAGATATGGCAAAGATGGGAAGAGAGCTCATAAAACACGATTTGATTTTAAAATATTCGAGTATATACGAAGATTATCTCAAAAAGAAAGACGGGTCAAGCCTTTGGATGGTCAACACTAACAAATTAGTTAGATTGTACCAAGGGGTTGATGGGCTCAAGACAGGCTATACAGGTAAAGCGGGATTCTGTTTAACCGCTACTGGAGAGTGGAAAGGCTTACGTCTTATAAGTGTCGTCATGGGTGAACCAGACCAAGACGCTAGAAGTAAGGACACGGTTGCTTTATTGAACTACGGAAAAAGCGTCTATAAAGTTAACACGATTATAGAAAAAGACACCATATTGGGAGAAATAGATATCGAACTCGGAGAAAAGATGAAAGAGGAGATAACTATTTTAGAGGACGCTAAGGACTTGGTAAAAATTAACGGCGAAGAAGAAAAGTATTCTTATAAGATGAATTTAGACGAAGTTAAAGCGCCTGTTAAAAAAGGCGACAAAGTAGGCATACTCGAATTGTATTCTAACGAAGAAAAGATAGGAGAAGTTGAAATTACAGTTAAAAATACCGTTGAGAAATGCTCATTTTGGCAAGTTTTGAAAAGGATATTTGTGATTCTATCTTCTGGTGGTTCTTGCGAATGAAAAAAAATAATTTTTATACATATTTTCAAGTTTGTAGCATATGATATAGATGTTTTTAAACTTTTGACAACAAAAGGTAAATATGTTATTATGAATATAGCAAGGCAACTTGCATAAAATAAAAAAGGGGACATTCAGTTTTGATGAGTTGAATGTCTACCTAAATTACTTTAGTTTGACATTTAATCTATGAAGATTAGATGTCATTTCTTTATTACAATAATCAAAATGATTATGAGTAGTAAAATGAGAGAGATGAAGCGTAGAATGCAAATATTGTATTTACGTTTTTTCATATCTTTCAATCCTCCTTTCCATTAAAGATTGGAGGTAGACATCCAATAACTGATATTCCCTATAGAAAGTATATTATTATAAGATACTAAAAACAAATAATAAGTTGCGTTTTTACAATCTTTTGTAGTTGTGTCTCATAGCCAGTTTATAATAACCGTCGTTTGATTTTTCAAAGGGCTTTTTTTTAGTCTCATTTTCTAGTATAATGGTTATGGGTGAATAGTCTATGTATAATTATATAACGGGAAAAGTAGTATTTGTTGAATCCAATATGGTCGTAATCGAAAACAATGGCATAGGTTACAGCATATTCGTCGCCAATCCATATAGCTTCGAAGAGGGAAGTATAGTGACAGTCTATTTATATAACCAAATTAGAGAAGACGAATACTCGCTTTATGGGTTTAAATCTAAAGACGAAAGAGATTTGTTTTTAAAGCTCTTAAACGTCAAGGGCTTAGGACCTAAAGTCGGCATGGGCTTCTTTGCTACTGGAAGTGTTGCGGGTATAATAGATGCCATCGATAGAGAAAATGTGCTTTATTTAAAGAAATTTCCTAAAGTTGGAGAAAAGCTCGCTAAGCAGATAGTGCTCGATTTAAAAGGCAAACTGGGAAGTGTAAACGTCGCAGCAGGGGAAGCAAAAGATTCTTTTGAACTCATAAGCGTTTTAGAGTCGCTCGGGTATAAATCTCAAGATATCAACAAAATCATCCCTAATGTCGATAAGACGATGGATATAGAGAACCAAGTAAAAGAAGCATTGAAATTATTATTAAAATAGAAGATAGGAGGTTAACACCTTGAAAGAAAAAGATAACGTATTAGATGGAAATAAAGTGACGGGAGACGAATTTGAGAACAACATAAGACCTCAACGATTGGATGACTATATCGGTCAAAACGATGTCAAAGAGAATATAAGAGTTTTCGTTGAGGCAGCTAAAATGAGAGACGAATCTCTAGACCACGTCTTACTTTACGGTCCTCCGGGATTAGGTAAGACGACTCTTTCGCACATCATCGCGAACGAGCTCGGCGTCAACATCAAAACGGCGAGTGGTCCTTCGATCGAAAAAAGTGGCGATTTAGCGGCGGTCTTGTCGACTCTAGAGCCAGGTGACGTTCTTTTCATCGATGAGATACACCGCATGCCCAGAGCTGTCGAGGAAATACTCTATCCCGCTATGGAGGATTTCCAATTAGATATCATCATCGGTTCAGAAGGAAGTACGAAGAGCATAAAGATTAATTTGCCTCCGTTTACTTTAGTAGGAGCAACCACGCGAAGTGGCGATTTGTCGAGTCCCTTAAGGGATAGATTCGGTATTGTATGTAAGTTGAATTATTATACGGATGACGAACTAGCTACAATCGTCAAAAGGACATCTCGAATCGTCGGCATACCTATAGACGACGATGCCGCTTTAGAATTGGCTAAAAGAAGTAGAAAGACTCCTCGTATTGCCAATAGACTATACAAGCGGGTACGTGACTTCGCTCTAGTAGGGGGCGACGAAAAAATCGACATAAAGGTTACTAAGAAATCTCTAGAGAGATTAAAGGTCGATAATTACGGTTTAGACGAAATAGACATCGAATACTTGACTAGCTTGATACAGAAATTTAACGGTGGCCCAGTAGGTTTAGAGACGATTGCAACTTCTATCGGTGAAGAAGTTACTACTATCGAAGATGTCGTCGAACCATTCCTCTTACAAGAAGGATTCATCAAGAGGACTCGAAGTGGTCGTATCGCGACAGAGAAGTCTTATCAACATTTAGGCATTAACCAGACTTATACGCTTTTCGATACAGCAGAGGGGGAATAGCATGATTAAGATAGACGGGGTTGCTTTAAGAGATAAGTTGTTAGAGGAATATAAAAAGCGAATTGAACAGGATAAGTTAACACTTAGACTCGATATCATCACAGTGGGGGTTGACCCAGCTAGCAAAGTCTACGTCAAAAATAAAGTTAAATATGCAACCTATTGTGGTATAAAAGTCGTCACCCATGAGTTAGACGAAAAAATAGAGGAAAACGAACTTATCGAACTTATTAAAAAACTGAACGACGACGATGAAGTAACTGGAATCATCTTGCAAAGTCCTATATCATCTCAGTTAGATTTCGATAAGTGTGCGGGGAACATCGTCTATTATAAAGATGTCGATGGGTTTACGAAGGAAAACACTTATAGATTATATCACAAGAAAGACGGATTAGTTCCGTGCACAGTCAAAGGTATCATCAAAATTTTTGATTCCTATGGTATCGATTTAGTAGGGAAAAACGTAACCATCATCGGTAGAGGTAACATCGTCGGTAAGCCACTCGCTTTGGCATTAGAAAATAAAGATGCAACTGTCACTCTCTGCCACTCTAAAACAAAAAACTTAAAAGCTCACACTAAAGATGCCGACATAGTCATCTCTGCTGTTGGAAAGAGAAATGTCGTAACGAAAGATATGGTAAAAGAGGGCTTTATAGGCATCGATGTCGGCATAAATAGAGTAGATGGGAAATTGTACGGCGACTTCGATTATGACTCTCTTGTCGAGAAGGCGAGTTACATCACTCCAGTGCCAGGAGGAGTAGGACCTATGACAGTCGCCATGATAATAGAAAACTTAATTTTAGCAAAGGATATAGGTGAAACAAATGGATGAGTGTTTAAAAGAAGCTTTAGAAAAAGAGACTAGAAGACAAGAAAACAATATCGAGCTCATCGCCAGTGAAAACTACGTCTCTGCATCGGTACTCGATTTACAAGGCAGCATACTTACAAACAAATATGCCGAAGGATACCCACATAAGCGTTATTACGGCGGATGCGAATATATCGACGTCTTTGAAGAAAAGGCCATCGAATATGCTTGTAAATTGTTTGGTTGTAAATATGCTAATGTCCAACCGCACTCCGGTTCAAGCGCCAACTTAGCAGTATATAGGGCTCTTTTAACGAAGGGCGATGTCGTCATGGGTATGAATCTATCTCATGGAGGTCACTTGAGTCACGGTCATCCTCTAAACTTTAGTGGGCGTGATTATACGATAATAGATTATTCTGTCGACCAAAGAACGGAGTTAATCGACTATGACGAACTCGAAAGAAAAGCTAAGTTGGAACGCCCTAAGTTAATAATCGCTGGGGCGAGTGCTTATTCGCGAGTAATCGACTTCAAAAGATTTAGGCATATTGCTGACGAAGTAGGTGCTTATCTTTTAGTAGATATGGCTCATATTGCTGGGCTCGTCGCAGCAGGTCTTCATCCTTCGCCTATTCCTTATGCACATGTCGTGACCTCTACGACACATAAGACGCTTCGAGGTCCTCGTGGAGGCTTGATATTGACTAACGATGAAGAGATAGCTAAAAAGATTGATAAGACGATATTCCCTGGGTTACAGGGAGGTCCACTCATGCATGTCATAGCCGCCAAAGCTCAATGTTTTAAAGAAGCACAGTCCAAAGAGTTTAAAACGTATGCCGAAGCTATAATCAAAAATGCCCATGCCTTATGTTCTTCACTACAAAGCGAAGGCTTTAGAATAATCTCTGGCGGAACAGACAACCACTTGCTTCTCGTCGATACTTTAGCGAGTGTAAAGTTGACGGGGCAAGAAGCCGAAAGAGTGCTAGATTCGATTAACATAACTGTCAATAAAAACGTCATCCCCTTCGATACGGAAAAGCCTTTTGTCACGAGCGGAATACGTTTGGGTACACCTGCCATGACGACGCGTGGCTTCGATACAGAGGATTTTATAAAAGTTGGGCATATCATTGCTGAAGCATTAAAAAACAGCGAAAACGACGATTATTTAGATGAACTGCGTGGACAGGTTTTAGAACTAACTAAAGAGCATCCTTTAAAATATTAGACAAAAAAGCAATGGAAGTGAAATATATGTACACAGAAGATTATAACTACGATTTGCCGAGTGAGTTAATCGCTCAAACGCCTCTAAAGGAAAGAAGTTCCTCACGCCTTTTAGTCGTCGATAAAGATAATATGACGTATGAAGATAGAACTTTTACGGATGTAATCGACTACCTAAATCCAGGTGACGCTTTAGTTATAAATGACACTAAAGTTATTCCTGCTAGATTAATCGGTCTTAAGGAAGAGACAGGAGCAAAGATAGAGATTTTGCTTTTAAAGAATTTAGAAGGGGATTTGTGGGAAGCTTTGAGCAAGCCTGTTAAGAGGCTGAAAGTCGGAACTGTAGTAACCTTTGGTGACGGTCTTTTGAAAGCAGTTGTTCGCGAAATTTTAGAAGAGGGAATAGTCCATGTCGAATTGGAATACGCCGGCATATTGATGGAGATTTTGGAAAAACTAGGTACGATGCCACTACCGCCATATATTCACGAAGAATTGAAAGAACAGGGACGTTATCAAACGGTGTATGCCCAAATAGATGGAAGCGCTGCTGCTCCGACGGCAGGCTTGCACTTTACAGAGGATTTACTCAAGAAGATTGCCGACAAAGGCGTAAAAATTGTACACGTAACTTTACATGTCGGACTCGGCACATTTAGACCTGTCGAAGAGGAAGACTTGCGAAATCATAAGATGCACGTCGAACATTTCGTCTTAAGTGAAGAAAGCGCCAAGACTTTAAGCGAAGTTAAAAAAAATGGTGGCAGAATCGTCGCCGTAGGTACGACGAGCGTGAGAACTCTTGAATCTGTCTATTCAAAATATAATGAATTTAAACCATGTGAAGAAGATACAGGTATTTACATATACCCCGGTTACAACTTTAAATGTGTAGATGCTATTATTACGAACTTCCATCTACCTAAGAGTACACTTCTAATGCTTGTAAGTGCTTTTGCAGGAAGAGAGTTTATCTTGGAAGTATATAAGCATGCGATAGAAGAAAAGTATCGCTTCTTCTCCTTCGGAGATGCGATGATTATAAAGTGAGGAATACCCATGAAGATAAAATACAAACTTAAAAAGAAAGATGCCAAAACGGGCGCTCGACTCGGAGAAATCGAATGGAACGGAAAAGTCTTCGAAACGCCGATGTTCATGCCCGTCGGCACGCAAGCGACAGTAAAGACTCTCAGTCCAGAAGAAGTCGCTTCTTGTAAAGCGGGAATCGTCTTGGCTAATACTTATCACCTCTGGTTAAGACCAGGTGAAGACGTCGTTTATGAAGCAGGCGGATTACACGAATTCATGAATTATAATGACGGACCGATTTTAACCGATTCGGGAGGTTTTCAAGTATTCAGTTTAGCTAAAAAGAAAGATATAACTGATGATGGAGTCCGTTTTAAAAATCAATATAATGGCGATGAGTTGTTTTTGACTCCCGAAGAATCCATTAAAATTCAAGAGAAACTTGGAAGCGATATCGCGATGAGTTTCGACGAGTGCGTCGCCTGGCCAAGCACGAGAGAATATGTCGAGCATTCGGTAGAAAGAACTTTAGATTGGGCAAGACGAGGAAAAGAGGCACACACAAAGACGGACCAATCACTATTTGGCATAGTACAAGGAGGAGAATACGAAGATTTACGCGAAAAGTGCGCGAAAGAACTAATTGCTATGGACTTCGACGGCTATTCCATCGGTGGAACTAGTGTCGGCGAGGATAAACCGACGATGTACAAAATGGTCGAATATGCGACAAAACATCTGCCGGAAGATAAAGTGCGTTATCTCATGGGAGTAGGCGACCCGATCGACATAGTCGAAAACGTCATGCGCGGAATAGACATCTTCGACTGTGTTAGTCCTACGCGTTTAGCAAGACACGGAAATGCCTTAACAAAATACGGAAAATACAATTTCAAAAATAGCAAATACAAGAAAGACTTTACTCCTATAAGTCGAGAGTGTGATTGCTACGCCTGCCAAAACTATACGAAAGCATATATTCACCACTTGATTAAATGTGATGAAGTGTTCGGTGCAAGACTACTTTCCATCCACAATATAAGGTATTTAATACATTTAACCGAAGAGATAAGAGAAGCCATTAAAAATGACAAAATGGCAGAATTTAGAGAACAATTTATCGAGGATTATTATGAAAACGACAAGTAAAATTTCATTACTTTTATTCTTGGTGATTCTCGCCGTCGTCATAGGAAGTACGACTATCGAAGTTATCACGAGACATAACGCCAAGTTGCTCAAAGTTGCTGAAAAGACCATCGTCGAAGCCGCTAGTAAATGCTATATTGAAGAAAAGTGCACAGGCGATACTACTTCATTAGATGAACTCATAAAAAAAGACTACCTAGAGCCTCAAGTTCATCCTATTTCAAAAGAATATATTGATACAAATTTGGTCATCGTCTGTCGCAACTACAAATGTGAGACGACTTTAAAATAGACTTATTTATTATTTTTTAAGAACTCTTTTAAAATTTTTGTAAGAGCTCTTTTTTCTATTCTAGAAACGTAGCTGCGCGAAATATGTAAAGAGGCAGCTATTTCGTTTTGTGTCTGTTCCTTTTGGTTGTTAAGTCCGTAGCGTTTCTCTAATATCATCCTCTCTCGCGGAGTCAATATTTCGATATAATCGTTTAGTTTATCCAACAATTCTTGCAAATGTAAATCTTCGATAATATCGGAACTGTCATCTTTGAGTACTTCTAAGAGGCTAACTTCGTTACCTTCCTTATCGTACCCAATATAATCGTTTAAACTCACATCTTTTGAAGATTTTTTGGAGCTTCGATAGAACATTAGTATCTCGTTTTGTATACAGCGAGCTACATAAGTCGTTATTTTGACGTTTTTATTAGGTTTATAAGAATCTATGCCTTTGATTAATCCGATAGTTCCAATAGAGATTAAGTCATCGGTCATCGTACCTTTCGTATCGAACTTTTTGACGATATGGGCAACAAGTCTCAGATTGTGTTCAATGAGCTTATTGCGCGCGTCCTTATCACCACTTAATAGTCCTTCGATACAACGTTCTTCTTCCTCTGGACTTAACGGGTCGGGGAAGACATTTATGGAATAAGAGCCAGTGAAAAGAGAAAGACCTTTTAAAAATGAGAGTAATAAACCGAACATAAAACCACCTAATCAAATTTATTAGAACTACGACTAATTTAGAACATTTAGCTACATCTATTATCTCTATATAAACAAATTGATAAGTATGATATAATGAAAAAGAAAGGAGGATAAAAATCTATGATAATGCGAAAGAATAAAAATTTAAAATTTTTTCTTACAATCTTCATACTTTTAACTTTTATTTTAGGAGTTAGTCTAATCTTAGATAAAAAAACAGAACCTTCAAGAATGATTAAAATGGATAGTCTTGACGATATTTCGATGGTCATTAAAGAAGGTACTCTTACGAAAACGGGTATGTCGATAATCATCACAGATATGACTGAGTCTAGGAATACTTATGGTGGAAGTTGCGAATATAGAATAGATAAAAAAGCAAATAATAAATGGAAAGAATTAAAAAAAATAAACAATTTGCCATCTTATTTACAAACTTTCTATGTCGACGAGAATAATAAACTTGAAATGGATATCGATTGGAATGAAACATATGGAAAATTAGATGAGGGTTATTATAGATTAGTTAAAAATACAAAGATAGAGAATAAATCATATGAATTTACAGTAGAATTTGAAATTTAAGCTTGTTTGAGATAGTATTATTAAAAAGGAGAATTTCATGAAACAGAAAATTATAATTTTTTCTTTAATTGTTGTCTTAATTCTAGGTATTACTTGTGGTTATGTAATATATAAAAATGTGGACAATTCTAAAGTCGGGGGACAAGAAAATGAACAAAAAATTGTCGTCAATTCCATCGAAAAAAATATCAGTAAAGGAGATTACGATAAAATCAATTCGATTCTCGATAATTTAACTTATAGGCTTGAAACGATCGATGCCATTGTAACCGATTATTTAGTTATCGATGGAAAAAATTATCATATTCAAAGGGACTCGAAAGGTATAGTATTCGACAATAAGCAGGGCGATATAACAAAAAAAGACTTCGATATCCTTTACGAAATAATAGTGAATTAGTCTTATTTTGGGCAAATCATTGGGCACCCCAAAGAGTTTTTCCTTTGAAAAAATATGCTTGGAGAGAGTAATATTCCTTTGAAAAAAATATTTTGCCTTGAAAAGAAAAGCATTGACCACTTCTTATAATATTTACTTGTCTATAAACGATATATAGTTTATAATTAATATTAAGAATAAGGCGATGTGTGATGATAGGAAATATTGTAGAAGTTTTAGGCGATGAAATTAGAGTAGAGTTGTCTTTCGATGTTAGTAAAGCGAGAAGGATATATGGTGCTTTTACTTTTTTAGTGGACGATGGCGAACAATTTATAGGAGAGATTTTTCATATTACTGGCAAAATAGCTAGTATGAGGATAATCGGAGAATATAAGGACGAAAGATTTAGCTATGGCACGATTAAAAGACCTTCCTTCAAAGCAAAAGTTTATCTTTTAGCTAAAGAGTTCATCCCTAAAATTATTGGCAATGCTCATGGCATAGCCGTTCGATTAGGGAAGGCCTCTTTATATGATGTCGATGTGTATGCCGATGTCGACTCTCTATTTGGCACACATTATGCTATTTTCGGTTCTACTGGCTCCGGTAAATCTTGTGGTTTCGCGCGAATTATCCAAAACCTATTCACGGAGTCGCTTCCTAAGAAAGCAAAAATCTTGATTTTTGATGCCTATGGAGAATACAAAAGTGCGTTTGAAGGAATCGGACTAGGAACTTTTAAATCTTTACAAACTGATATTAGAAGCAAAGATCAACTTCTAAAAATCCCTCTTTGGCTTTTAAATAAAGACGACTTGGCTCTACTTTTGAATGCGAGTAAGAGTGCCCAACTTTTAATCATCGACAAAGCTCTAAGGTTTTTAAACATCTTCGCCCAAAATACTGTCGAAGCTAATAGCTATAAAAATAGCATCATCGCCAGCGCTCTTTTAGAGATATTGTCTAGTGGACGAACTTCTGTCCAAATTAGAGACCAAGTTTTAGCACTTCTTACGAGGTATAATACACAAGAACTCAACGTCGAGACGAAAATCGTTCAACCGGGTTATACGCGAACTATTAAGCAATGCATGTATATCGACGCAAGTGGTAAAATAAATTCTATCGAATTAGTCGAAAGCAAATTACAAGAATTCGTCATCGACGACATACAATTATCTTTGCCAGACGGCTCTTACAAGTATTCTTTAGAACAACTCTTAGATTCCCTAGACTTTGCATTGATAGACGAGGGTGTTTGGAAAAGCGAGGATACGTATGATGCCGTTAATTTCTTAAAAATAAGGTTACAAAATCTAATCAAAAGCGACCACCATAACTACTTCGATATGGATTACGTCTCTCGTGACGACTTTATAAACGGCCTTTTCACCAATGAAGATGGCTCTAAAGCCCAAATAGTGAACTGCAATATCAACTACATCGACGATAGGTTTGCCAAAACTGTAACTAAAATATATTCGCGCATGATTTACGATTATGCTAAAGATTTGAGTGTTCGTGCCAGTGAACCTTTCAACATAGTACTAGAGGAAGCGCACCGCTACGTACAAAACGATGAGGATGTCCACGTAATCGGATACAATATTTTTGAAAGAATATGCAAAGAGGGAAGAAAATATGGTGTTCTCTTAGGATTCATATCCCAAAGACCTTTAGAACTTTCGGAAACGTGTATATCGCAATGCGCAAATTTTCTAATCTTTAAAATGACTCATCTTCACGACTTAGAATTCATTAAAGGTTCCGTCCCAAACATAACGGAAGACATGATCGACGAGATTAAATCTCTCTCGCCAGGAAGTGCCTTAGCCTTCGGTAAATCGTTTAATCTACCACTAGGTATCGATTTTGAAATGCCCGCTCCTTCTCCGAAGAGTGAAAATGCCGAAATATCTAAAGTTTGGTATAATTAAAAAAGGAGTGACTTAAACGTCATTCCTTTTTAGCGTCTTGGTCCCATGTTATTATTTCCACCAAAGGACCAGCCAGCTCCGATTATGATAACGAGTAAGATGAAAAGGACGATCCATAAAGCGGCACCAAAACCATATCCACCTTGTGTATATCCTACGAAGCCGTTATTGCCACAGCACGGATTCTGGTAATAACCAGGGTTCCCGCCTGCATAGCCGTTATTATATCCGTAATAATACATAAATATAACCTCCTAACTCCTAATATAGTCTATGGCAAAGAGGTATATTTTGTTATCAAAATTTATGCAAGAATTATTTTTGACAATGGACTATAAATAGAATATAATTGTACTAACGGAAAAGAGTGATTAAAATGACATTATATGAAGAATTAGAGTGGCGAGGTCTCATCAAAGATAAGACTAGTCCCGAAATCAAAAAGTTATTAGATGAAGGAGAAGTCACTTTTTATATAGGAACAGACCCGACGGGTTCGTCTTTACACATCGGACACCTCTCGAGTTTCCTCATCTGTAAAAGACTTGCCGAGCACGGACACCATCCGATAATCTTAATAGGGGGGGCAACGGGGTTAATCGGCGATCCCCGACCTTCTAGTGAAAGAGAGATTATCTCTTACGAAAAAGTAAACGAAAACGTCCAAAAGTTAAAGGCTCAAATCCAAAAGGTATTTGGCGATTTTGAGATAGTCGATAACTACGATTGGAGTAAGGGCGTAGAGTTTATCACTTTCTTAAGAGATTACGGTAAGTTTTTCAACGTCAACTATATGATAAATAAGGATATCGTAAGGCGTAGATTAGACGACGGCATAACGTATACGGAATTCTCATACCAAATCATGCAGGCGATGGATTTCTGTCACCTATATCAAGAAAAAAACTGCATCATGCAAGTAGCGGGGCAAGACCAATGGGGTAACATAACAGCAGGAGTAGACTTGATAAGAAAAAAACTCGGCAAAGAAGCCTACGCTTTTACGATGCCTTTAGTTACTAAAAAGGATGGCTCTAAATTCGGTAAAAGTGAAGGAAAAGCTATCTGGTTAGATAAAGAACAAACTAGCCCTTATGAGTTTTATCAGTTTTTTATCAACTCCGAAGATGAGATGGTTATCGACTACTTAAAAAGATTTACATTCCTTTCACGCGAAGAAATCGAAGCACTGGAAGCGAGCCATAAAGAACATCCAGAATATAGGGAAGCACATAAGTCTCTAGCTTATGAAGTGACAAAGTTCGTCCACGGCGAAGAAGAAGCCCTTAAAGCTAAAAAGATGAGCGAAGAGATATTCGCAGGTAATTCTTTAAATATGCCCGAAGTAGAGTCAACTCTTAGTAAAGGTGCGAACATATTGGAAGTTTTAGTCGACGTCCAATTAGCGCCTTCAAAGAGTGAAGCTAGAAGACTCGTCGAGCAAGGGGGCATCACAGTCAATAACCAAAGAGTAACGGACGTGAAGACGATTATCGAAGAAGATACAGTCGTCATCCAAAAGGGCAAAAAAGTCTTCAAGAAAGTCACTTTAAAATAACATGATCGTATGTGTAGTAGGTCCCACAGGTGTAGGGAAGACCAAGTTGGCGGAAGAACTATCGGTTAAATATGATGCTTTAGTCGTCAACTGTGACGCCATGCAAGTATATAAATATATGGATATCGGTACAGCCAAATATACGCCGAGTGAAGATGCTGGACAACCACATCTGCTCTTCGACTTAGTCGAGGCCGACGAGATGTTTACCGTTTACGATTACCAGAAGGCATTAAGAAAAGTATTAAGTGAAAACGAAGGAAGAAACGTCATCCTCGTCGGAGGTACGGGTCTATACTTAAAAGCTGGTCTTTACGATTATGAATTTAATGAGAGATGCGAATATAACGATTTCGATGATAAGACGAACGAAGAGTTATACGAACTCATACGAAAAAAAAGTCTAACCCAAGAAGTGCATATAAACAATCGAAGAAGGATGATTTCTAAATTAAATTCCACTTCGAATAGTTCTAGAAAAGATGAACTTCTCTATGAAGAAGTCTATATAATAGGTCTTACGACTGATAGAAAGACTCTATATGACAAAATAGATGCTCGCGTCGATAAAATGATATCTTTAGGACTTTTGAGAGAAGTTGAAACTTTATATCGCAAGTATGGTCTTACTAAAGCTATGAAGACAGGTATTGGCTATAAAGAACTCATAGCTTATCTAGAAGGCAAGATGACTTTAGACGAAGCTATTAGATTAATAAAGCAGAAAAGCCGTAAATATGCGAAAAGGCAATATACATGGTTTAACAATCAGATGAATACGAAGTGGTTTCAAACTGACTATGACGATTTCGAAAAAACTATCCAAGAAATCGTGCAATATATAGAAATAATTAAAAAAGAAAAATGATTCTTTGAGATAATACGATTCGCTAAGAATTGTTTTTTTCATGTGAGCATACTTTTATACAGGTGATTAATTTGATTTGTAGAAGTACTAAACCATATCCTATGATAAAAGTAAAATCTTCAAACAGGAAATATGCTGATTTATTATTAGAAGATTATGCTAGTTGTACGAGTGAAGACACGGCTATCCATCTCTATACTTACCAGTCGTTAATATTAGGCGAGGAAAATGTGGAACTAGCAGATACCTTAAAAGAAATTGCTAAGGTCGAAATGTACCACTTAAGTCTTTTAGGAAAGACTATAAAAGCACTGGGTGTCGATCCCGCATTTGGAATTCATTCGGGAGAGTGGCTGATTCCATGGAACAGTTCATGTGTTTCATATAATAAAAATTTAGAAGAGATGCTTAAAACAGATATTATTAGAGAAGAAGTAGCTATTAAAAATTATCGCAAACACAAAGCTATAATCGATGATGAGTACATTAAAGCTTTGCTAGAGAGAATTATCGAGGATGAATTAGTTCACTTAGATATTTTTCACTATTACTTACAAGAATCGAAAAGACATTGTAAATAAATCTTTGCGCTTTTCATATCTCTTATGATAATATATGGTTATTGAGGAGTAATATAAATGATAGCAAATCGAGAAAACGAGGATAAAAAGAGGCTGTGTGAACGAAGTAGAGTGCTTCTAATAAGCGATATGACTGATGATTATGAAGCTCTTAAAAAATATGGATTTAAAACTATCGACTGGTGGAGGTCTAAAAAAAACGCCGAACATTTCTTCAGTGCAAATCCTAGTGAACTTGAAAAATTTGATATTTATTTATGGAAGACAAATATCCGCTTTTAATGGATTTTCACCCATGGGCTCTGTTGAGCGCGCAATCTGGTCGATTAACGAGACTAAGAAAATTCTCTTAGTCGATATGACCGATTGGGACAAGTTAACTTGGGCTACAATAATGAATTATAAGAATTACGCTAGAGTTCAAATCCACACATTAGAATATGAAGAATTATTAGATAGAATTGTCGATGCCGCATTGGTTAATGGCGTTTTAGAAAATAGGTCTCAAGATATAGAAGATTCTAATATATCTTTTAATCTGCAAGGAGTTTTATTTATATAATATCCTGTTT
>CAZLNI010000017.1:0-1108 GCA_964560995.1 uncultured Muribaculaceae bacterium | reverse complement strand
AAGCTTTACCAAAAAGAAAAGAAGATTTAAGAATTCTATACTTAATTCCTTACTTAAGAAAAGATAAATTTGAAGATTTGGCAAGAAAACTAGGTCTATCGGTAGATTTTGTAGATGAAGGAAATTTTACGTGGGATAAAAGAGTTTATAATGAATTAGGTAACTATGATATAATAGTTGGTTCACATTGTTATTCTTGGCAAATACCTTATGCAGCAGTCGAGTGTAGCGAACGGAGTAAAAGTAATGGACAGCCGCTTACTCTTCTTGCGACATATGAGCAGGATTCTCAAATAAACTTGAACTATGCATTTGGCGGATTAGAAATCATAGGCTGTGAAAAAAAATATCCGACGGAAGAAATGATATATTTTAAACCAAGTAATGTATGTGTATGCGATTATGATTCGATGAGCGAAACAGAACAAGAATTAGAGTTATTAAAGATTCATGAGGTTATCTTATCTGCTCTTATCGATATCTATGACAGCTATCGAAAAGAGTCCGGTTTAGAGCCGTTAGACACAACCGGATTAAAAACGCGTCAAGACTTTTTAATAGAATATAATGCTTTAATGGAAGCTAAACGAGAGGAAGACTTAACTAGGAAGAGGCAAGAAGAAGAAATTGCCTGTTTAATAGATAAAATTTTAGATATTCAAAAGTCGGCATATATTTACGAAAACTGGCTAAATAAAAAAACGGATTTACAAGTGAGCAAAATAGATACAGGAGTACGCATAGCGATTTTTAGTGGTCTTCGTCCACTTTGTGCCATAACAATTCTTAAAGAATCCAATAGAGACGCATGCTCATTTATGTTAGAGACAATAAATAATAGGGGAGTATTCGGCAAACCTAAGAGATTAAAATTGTGTAGGGGTTATTTTACTTTCGATACAAATACGCCGAATGAAAAAGAAAGAGATTTAATAAATGCGATTTATAGGAAGGTAAATTCTATTGTAAGTCCTAAAGCGGAAAAGGGAACATCGATGCAATATAAACCGATAGGTAGCAATAAAAAATCCTAAACAAGGACTGACTACTACAGCTAAATTTCAAGTAGAAACCGGAAAAAAGTGAAAAAAGAAGAAAAAACGAGTAT
>CAZLNI010000016.1:0-17317 GCA_964560995.1 uncultured Muribaculaceae bacterium | reverse complement strand
AGTACCTGCTATCAAAGAGGTCGCGACTGACCAAGTTGCATTCGACCATTGGGGTGTATTCGACGGACTTAAGTATATTCCTCATACAGTCGAGGAAGTTAAAAACACAGTTGTAACTTCCAATATGGAATTTACTGCTATATTTGGCAAAGATGGCAACAGCAACGGTACAGTCGACATCTACGAAGACACTCTATATTTGACAATCGAATATGTAAATGCAAAGAACGGCAAGAAGATGTTCGATGACGTTAAGTTAGAGTTAGTAGAAAACGAAGGTTACAAAGTCGAATCGCCAGTACCAGAGGAAGGTGTCTATAATATCACACCGAAGACGGTAACTGGAACGATGACAAAGGAAGCAAACGGAACGACTATCACCGTTACTTATACGCCTAATAAAGACGATAATAATAACGGTATAGATGATTCTGTCGATACGTATTTCGATGTTACGTTCAAAGATTACGATGGTACTACTCTTAAAGTTGAGAAAGTATTAATCGGTATGGACGCTACCGCTCCAACGCCAAGTATTCCTACTGAAGCAGGATATACTTATACGTTCACAGGTTGGGATAAAGCTCTTACAAATATACAAGAGAGTTTTGAGACAAAACCTAGCTACAAAAAAGAAATAAACACTTATGAAGTTAAGCTTACAGTAGAAAATGGTTCAGCAGATAAATATACAGAATCTGTCGATTACATGCTAGGAACGACGTTTGTACTAGATGCTAATAGAGAATATACTCTCGACCATGCTACTGTTACATGCACTAACTCTAAAGCTTCTATTGAAGGTTCAACATTAACTATCAGTGAAGTTGCAGGAGAAGCCATTTGTACAGTAACACTTCTCGAAGATAAAGTCGGAGGAGAAAATGGCGGAGACGGTAAAGCTGATGTTTATCAAAGTAAAATAGATTTTGAAATAAGAGAGGGCAACGGACAAGGAACTCTACTTTATGCTAAAAGTCTTTATGCTGACAAGAGTGAAGGTAACAATAGGACATTAGTCGAGTTTGAGACTGATATTGAAGACGATTATTATATCTATGACGGAAAAACTCCTATAGGCTCTGTTACAGCTACACCTAGTATTCCTAACCAAGCTGTAACTTACGAATATAAAGATGGTAAAGGTTATGCTACACTTCTTTTGCCAGTTAAAACAGCTGACGAATATAAAGTTGTCGTAGCTGTACATCGTAAAGAATATAAAATTACGACCTATCGCACTTTCGATGATGGTAGGGAAAAAGAATTATTTAGTAGCAAAAATGTACCAGTTGCTCAACAAAAAGCTATAGTATCTTCTATAAGTGCGTATAGGAACATTGCCAAATATAAAATTGACGGTTATGTTTTAGAAGATGACGATGTAATGTTCGATTGTGAATCATCTACGACAGAAGTAACGATTATAAATAACCAAGTGCTCGTTACAACGCAAGGCGACGATGTATGTTACTTACATTATGCTAAATCTTCATTAAACGATGGCATAGCTGATAAGTATCGCGTCAATGTTCGCTTAAAAGTAGAAAACTCCAAAAACTCTTATGATAAAACGGTTTCTGTAAGAGGAAATAACAATGCTGTCTTTAGAGGTGTAGAAGCACTACCTAAATATAAAATGGATGATTATGAAGTCACTCCAAATGATGGCAAAGTTTCATATGATAAAGTTCAATCTGCATTCGTCATCGCAACTGATGAAACGACAGAAGGACCTGTTACAAAAGAATATACCATAATACTTAAAACAGATGCTAGAACTGTCACATTTACGACAGACGACGAATATGCTCATCTCCTTAAAGTTAAGAGTGAGCTCGTCGATATAGATTCTACCTTAAAGAAAAGTGGTATCACTTCTCTAATCGAGGAAGACACTACAGACGGAATAGCCTTCGACAAATGGTTAGATGAAGATGGAAACGTAATCAGCGAAGAAGATATTCTAAATTCAGTTGTCACTAAAGATGTTACTTATCGTGCGGTCTTTGGAATAGATTCTGACAACAACGGCAAAGTCGATGAAAACGAAAAAGTTACTGTAAACTTCGTCCTAGACGATACGACTAATGCAGTAATGCACGGAGATGCTTCTATCAATGTATTCCCAACTGCTGATGGAACACCAGTAGAATTCCCAGAAATCGATATAACTAACGAAGCTTATGAGATGACTGGTTGGTATGACGAAAGTGGTAAAAAAGTCACTTCAATAGTCGTCAATAAAAGCGATAATACAAAGACATTTACTGCCAAAATAAGAAGAAAGCAATATACAGTTAAGTTCTATGACTACGTTGGTGGTAGAGTAGTCGATACTAAGACTGTCTTACATGGAGATAGCGTCTCTACTACTGTCGTTCCTACGAAAGCAAGTACTAGTGAATTCGACTATGCGTTCGCATCATGGGATAAAGCACTCAACAATGTAACTTCTAATTTAGATGTGTATGCTACATATACTGAAACGCGTCGTAGCTATACTGTCAGATATTTCGATTACTACGGTAACGAAATAGAAGGCTCATCAGAAGTCATACCTTATGGAACAAAAGTTACAGTTCCAACGCCAAGGAAAGACTACACAGTCGATGGCGAAGTTGTAACGTTCATTGGTTGGAGTTCTAATAATAGTAAGTTCGTCGAGTACGACTTAGAAAAAGGTATAACTGGCAACTTAAATCTCTACGCTAAATACAGAAAAGTTACTGCTTCTAGTGCTACGCTTTTCGGATTAGATAAACTGTTCATCCGCCAAGAAGAAGGTGGAGCAGATGATCGTGGTCACTTTACTACTGGTTCATCGATAACGATTAGAGACGACTTAAATGGTACTCTAGCAGGTATCATGGCTACGACGGAGAAGGGAAAAGAAGGAAAACTTGCCGTCGGAAAAGCAGAAATCAAGAATTATCTTACTGAAGAAAGCTTACAACAAATAAATCCTAATTACGACATCTACGTATTAAAATACTGTGTCGATAAAGATGGAGATGCCAAGTGGCATTTGGATTACCAATATAATGACGCCGACATAGCAGTATATCGTGAAGGTGAATATGGTTTGAAAATTGTAAGTTCTACTCACACTGTCACCTCAGTCACAAGATACGCAAATAACAAAGCTGTCGAAACTAAGACTGCTACGGTTGGGGAAGATGGTAACTATCATGTCGATGGATTTGGTATCAAGATATCGGATACTCTAAATGGCCACAAGAAGTTGTTAAGTGAAGATTATGGTAAAGGGAATTATTATTTAGTTAAATATGATAATGGAAAAACGAGAAAATTCTATTGGGACATCTACTACTATAACAAAGAGGGATTCTAATATTATTTCTTAATTAAAAAGAGGACTTCCTCTTTTTTTCATAATTGAAAAGAATTATACGTATATTTAGATGAAATATATTTTCAAAAATATGCAAATTGCATAAAAAAATACCCAAAGACCATATATTGTGGTATAATTTTGTTAGAAGGTGGTACAAATGGCATATATTAGATATAAGGAGATTACGAGAAACTTTACTTTCTCCAAATACATCGAACCAGAGCAAGTTCCTTCATACGTAAAAGATTACGTATATGACGAAGAGAAGATGCTTGCCGTCTACAGAGTAGGTAAAGATTACAGCGTATTTACTGATAAGAAGATGGTCATCTTTGATAATTCCCAAAATTTTGGCGGAAAAAAAGAAGTCATGACGATTCCTTATCGCTCAGCTACTGCTCACTCGATTGCTTTTCATCCGACATATGCTGAAATTTATATGTTGATGGAAACTTCTAATCCGCTCATATTGAAATTTAGCAACTTGAAAGATTTAGATAAATATCGTCTAAGAGTACTATATAATGCTATATCTGCTGCCATCTGCGGAATAGATATTCCAAAAAAAATAATTAAATGTCTCACCGACAACGATTTTCGTTTTGGTGATGAGAAGGAGGAAAAATAAGCATGGAAGAAGAAAAAGATATCCTAACTGAAGAGGAGACGGGTGATGCCGTCGAACAGGAAACAGTTGAGACTGTTAGTGAACAAGTAGAAGAACCTACACAAGAAGAGGAACAACCAAAAGAGGAACCAAAAGAAGAAAAGATTGAAACACCTAAAAAGGAAAAACCAGAACGCGATGGCAAAAGAATCATCTCTAGAATCTTAAATGTCCTTTTATGGATCGTCTTATTTGCTTGGATGGCTCTTGTAATCGTCGATTACATCCACGTTAAAAACGAAGAAAAACCACAATTCTGCTGGTTTAACGAACATACGACTTCTTATAATGACGGAACGGTCACGGAGTGTACTGGTCTAGGATACAAAGTTATCAACTACAACAGAACTTCCTTTAAAGCTATCGAGTTTGGTCCATTCTGGATAACTGATAGAACGAACGAAGACAAAAAATAAAACGCTTTTTTAGCGTTTTTTTTAGCAACTAACTGAACTTATTTCGGTAACGTTATGAGCTTGTAGCCCTTTTGGTGTCTTGACGAGGTCAAATTTAACTCTTTCGCCTTCTTTTAAAGTTCTATAACCTTCCATATTTATTTCGGAATAATGTACGAAAATGTCTTCGTTCTCTCCATTTTCGATAAATCCGTATCCTTTTTCGTTGTTAAACCACTTAATAGTACTTTCCATAATTCTAAATGTTCCTTCTTTCTTAACTAATTTTAACTTCCAAAATGTGAATTCACGGCTTATTTTGTTTAAACAAGAAGAGTATAACAGAAAAAATGAGCATAGTATGAAATATTATAGTAAAAAGCGTTTTTAGAAGGTTTTTTAAAAGGTTACGGCAAAAAATGTCGAATTATTGAAAGAAGACTGGCCCTCCAGGGTATGAAGCGGTTGGTTCTTCTGTTTGTCCATATGATATTGAGTTAGTAACAGGTGGGCTAATAGTCGTCATGTTTCTTCGCGATTCAGCAATAGAGTTTCTCATATTGCTAATTTTAGCGAAGAAAAGGGGAGCTTTTGAAAGAATTGGCTTAACTTCCTTATAAATAGGAGCGACCTGTCTAACGATACCTAAAGTTTTAGAGATGCTTCCTAAGATGCGAACTAGAGACAGTCCTCCGCCAAGTGTATTTAATCCAAGGTTCATATTTTTCACCTAATAGATTATATGCAAAAGTGGGCGCTTTCTCCACAGAAAAATGCCGACATAAAAGAAAAATGGAAACATAAAATAGAGTATAAAATGTGTCAGTTTTGCATTTTTAGTCAGATTATGGTATAATTAAGATATCTTGTGGGGTGAAGCGAGATGCTAGAAAAAAGAATATTTGAAGATAAAGAGTTTTTAAGAGAAATAGATACATACATTAACGATGAGCGAGTACAATTACTTAAAAATATACCTCATCACAATTCTAACAGACTAGACCATTCGTTGAGGGTTTCTTATGTATCTTATTCTATTTGTAAAAAACTCGGTTTAAACTATCAAAGTGTTGCCAAAGCAGGTCTTTTGCACGATTTGTATTTTAATAGAACGACAGACTGTAAAGAATTTAAAGATAAAGTTAAACTATATACGTATGAACATCCGATGGATGCCGTCAAAAATGCCGAGAATCTGTTCTATTTGACACCTTTAGAAAAAAATATAATCGTTTCTCATATGTGGCCATTGTCTTTTAAAATGCCAAAATATAAGGAATCTGTTATCGTTGGGCTAGTCGATAAGTATTTGAGCTTTAAAGATTTTGGTTTAAAATTTCAGTATAAATTATCTTTTCTTATAGGAGCATACTTTTTGTTCTTAACATATTTAATATATAAATGATGCACGAAAGTGTATTTTTTTGTGCAAAAAGATTTAAATAGTGCTATAATAGAGAAGTATTAAGATTTATTATATCTTACATTTGTCCTTGTAACTCAGCAGGATAGAGTATCCGCCTCCTAAGCGGAAAGTCGGCAGTTCAAATCTGCCCAGGGACGCCATCTTAGAAATGAAACTCTGAAAAGAGTTTTTTTTAATATCAGCTTCGATTAACATAAAAAAAGGACATCAATGAGTAGTCCTTTTATGTTCTCTAGCTGTATTTAATAAAAATATTACTAATCCTATTAAACTGATGATAGATGCTTCCTTTTTCCAAGGGGCATTATATTCAATTTCGATTTCGTGTAAACCTTTATCAATTTTAAAGCCTAAGAAAGCTGTGTCGATTTTGTCAATTTTCACTTCCTTGCCATCTATTAGAACTTTAAAACCCTCGTCATATGGAATGGAACTTACGAAATAACCATCTCTTGTAACTTCGACTTTGCCGACTATCTTGTCACCAGATGTTCTACTTTCATCGAAAATGAATTCATCGATATCTTCTTTTATATTTTTAATGTCGTCATAGTCGATAGCGTACAATTCAATATCCTTAATCTGATATTCGCCTGGCCAAAACTCTATTTCGTAGCTTGTTTTATTTTTGTTTGCTAAAACGTAATCAAACTGGTAATTTTGATTATGATATTTCCAACTTTTACAAGTCAGTTTATTACT
This sequence comes from uncultured Muribaculaceae bacterium, assembly GCA_964560995.1. Lineage (GTDB taxonomy): Bacteria > Bacillota_I > Bacilli_A > RF39 > UBA660 > RUG11867. Next base: position 10,769 of record CAZLNI010000016.1, on the reverse strand, counting down.
TACACTATCGATGTGAATTTCTGTGTCTCCTTCACTACAAGAAGCGCTTTCTAATACTTTAAATCTAACGAATACTATTTTATCATAATACTCTTCTGGCAAATTGTATGATATTTTAGTTTTTTTATCAGCATTCACTATATATATTTTATCTTCTTTGATGATTTGTGTATTTCCTAGAGAGATAGCACTTTCTTCAAAGTCGAATTTTTGAACTACAGGAGAGTACGAATCCGTCTTCGCATCTTTGACGATTGCCCGTTTTAACAAAGCTACGGCTTTCTCTGGATATCCGAGTTTTTCGAAATCGTCTAGATTCATAGTCTCACTTTGTACGTACATAAGTGGTAAAACATCTTCATTTATCTGTATTTTATTTCCTGCAACGGTTTTAAATAAATGATAACCGTAATAATCGGCTTTGTTATCGATTAAATATTTATTGCCCGAATACATCAAGAAAAGCAAATTGGCTGTAGGTGAGGTGATAACTCGGTTTCGGTTTTGTATAGGATTGTTTATGACATCGTAATAAAACTTATTGTAATCGAGATTGTAGGTAGATGAATATATCGTAGAAGTATTATAATCGATGTTTCCATAAAGATTGTTAACATCCCTTAATATAGTTTTAGCATTGCTAATGCGATACTTACTTTTATCGTTACTGGTGATGGAAGAGAGCACTTCTTTAAACTCGGCTTTTAAGTTTTGCGTCTTCTCATATTTTACTAATTCATCGTTTAAAGAAAGTGAAATGGACGCGATGAGAGGCATCAATATAATAGGTGCAACGAGTAGCCAATTTTTTTTAAATTTAGAATAGCCACATAGGAAAATAGTCAGTATGCTCAAATCGATAATGTAGAATTGTACATATTCTCCTTTGAATATGACCATCAGAGTAATTAATGCAGTGATAACTGCTACCTTTTTCCAAGGTACTTTATGCGATATAGCATCTTTTATAAAGATATAGATTGCAAATACGGCAATTGGTAGCATCGGAATGAAAGCTTTCGCATCTATATACATTGTCGCATTCAATAAGTAATTAAAAAATGGGAATATTATCAAGGATGAAAGAACTAAACCTAGGTATAGATTTTCTCTCTTTTTAAAGAGAAGAAACACTATAGAGACTATACAAATAGCGGTTAATCCTATGCCGTATGTTTCATATAAAATATAACTTATGTTAATACTCGGTATAAATAAATCTTGCCATGTAATCGTATTAAACGTCTCTCCACGACTAGATATAATAACTTGCAAAGTCGGAAGTAGAATGATTGCTGCCATGAAAATGCCTATAAATATAGGTACTAAAAAGGAAATCCCTTCTTTAAAAAACTTTTTAAGACTTATCCTATCAGTTTTGGCAATCCAAACGTAGATGCCATATAAAACGAGAGTGACGATGCCGCCGACACTGTAATAGTAACTTGTCATAATCATTGCAAAGACACTTAAAGATAATAGCCAACTTTTACCTTCATGTAATTTTTTATCAACTCCGAATAGACCCAATATTAAAAATGGCATGTAGTTCACAAACATCACATGTCTGTGAGAATGAAAGGATAGAGAAGTTGCAAACATAAAGCACATACTTGCTAAGAAAGCAGGTAAATGTTCTGCTCGATGGTTTTTGCGTAGCCAAATGTAAAAAAGAATCGTCGAAAGTATGACACAGGCTATGTTAGCGATTATTAAGTAATCGATCATACTTACATGAGGGAATAAATAAGAAATTAGAGTTATGGGGCTTAAAAATCCATAGTAAGCAAAATTATATATATTTTGTCCATTACCCAAATTGAAAGCGAAGTCGGGAAAAAGGTCATGAGTCTTGTAAAAAAGGATTCTAAAATAATCCGGGATAACGGAATGTTGAGATTCCCAATCGAGGGTAGAACCATAATAAAATTTAAATCTACAAATTATTAAAACGAACAGTATAAACGATATTATTAAGAAACCTATACAAAAAATATCTTTTTTATCTAATTTAATCTTTTTCATATATTTCGTTCCAATCCTCATACGATATGACATTTTCGCTTTTTATCATGTGACTAAACGTCTCATGAATCGTCTTGTCTTGTGTTTGATATAAGTTTAAAAGTTCTTCTTTTTCCTTTAATGTCTCTTCATCTAAAAGAGGTAAGTCTATTTCTTTTTCTTGTAATTCCTTTTTTGAATGGTATTTTCCAAAGTAATATAAATCTTCTTTTGAGACTATATCAGTAACTATGGTATTAGTCATTTTATGGTGGATATGACCGTACTCTCCATCTTTATTATGAGTTAGTATCTTATTCCATTTTTTGAGATTATAAATGTTTTCTAAATCAGATATAATGTCATCGCGAACACTGTCCCAATTGTCGCGTTCTCCTTTAGTTTTGTCGGGATAACCTAACATGACATATACATCATTCGTTCTCTCCATGACAGTTTCGAACTCTTTCTTACGACGTTCATCTGAACCACAAGTGATGCATACTACTAAATAGTCTTCATGGATAAGTTCGCTTCCTCCCCATAAAATGTCGTCATCGGGATGGGCGATGACCATAAGTTTATCGATGCCATCTAGATTTAGAGATTTATAATCGGTTTTGGTAAACTCGCTTTTTTCTTTATGCGGAAAAAGTGAAATAGCTGTCACTGTTGCGACCGTCGTTATTAATAAAAATGCTAAAAAAATCTTAAATTTCATGATGATGGACCTCCCTATATATCACGATTTTAATAGTACTCCAATTATTTTTTTTTGTCAATAAATGCCGAGAAAAAAGCTCGAAAGCGCGTCAATAATTGAAGTTTGAAAACTTTTTAAGAAGAAATTAAAAAATGAAGATGCTCTAGAATTTTACGCTATGGGAAAAAGCTTAATAAAAATTTGTTTTAAAAACAGTTTAATATGTGGTATAATCATTTATAGAATAAAGAGGAGTCTAGAAATCCTTTAGGATAAGATTTTCCTTTTATGTGATTAGAAAAAGTCGATGGAGACTTGGAAAGGAAACGGTTATGGAACAAGAAAAAAAAGATATATATACCCAGATGAAGGAAAACCAACAAAAAGTAAAAGAAAAATCAGAAAAAAAGATAAATGCTAAACAGAAACAGAAATTAGATGCCGATCGTGAACAACTCTTAAAGATGATAAGCGATGGACAAGAGAAAAGATACGAAAAACCACAGACTTTTCGTTATAAAGCTCTCTCGCCGGAAGGAAAAGTAGAAACGAATACGTTTTTAGGAGTATCCCAGTTAGATATATATACATTTTTAACTGGTGAAGGGTATACAGTTTATTCAATTGAAACTTCCGATTGGATTAACTTCGTATATGGTAGCCACTCTAAAAACATATATAGAAAACTTAGTACCAAAGATTTAATCTTCTTTATAACACAGCTCGGTACATATATAAAAGCAGGTATTACATTGACAGAGGCAATGCGTATTTTAAGTAAGCAACTTAAAAAAGACCGCAACCAACATGCGATTACACAGTCAATTGTTTATTATCTTACAATGGGAGAATCTTTTAGTAGCGCTCTAACTCATCAAACAGGAGCATTTCCGCAGCTCGTCATAAACATGGTAAAAGCTGCAGAAGCGGCTGGTAACTTAGATGAAACACTAGATGACTTAGGACGATATTATGAAGAGATAAACAAGACTCAAAAACAGATGATTAGTGCGATATCTTATCCAGCGTTAGTCGGCATTTTTTCGATTGCTATCATCATATTTATCATGATACAGATAGTTCCACAGTTCGTAGGTATATATGCACAGGCAGGAGCATCTTTAAATCCACTCACACTTTTCGTCATAAACACCAGTACTTTTTTAACGAAAAATATATGGTACGTTCTAGGCGCAACATTCGGAATAATCTTCGTGCTCGTCTTACTTTATAAAAACGTCAAACCGTTTAGAAGAGAAGCTCAAGTATTCTTGATGCACATACCGTTATTTGGAAAAATAATAATTTACAATGAACTTACGATTTTTACTAAGACATTTGCATCACTTTTAAGAAACGACGTCTATATAACAGACAGTATAGAAATTTTAAGTAAGATAACAAATAATGAGATATATAAAGAGATAATGTTAAACACAGTTACGAACATTACCAAAGGAGAAAAAATCTCTGAGTCCTTTAAAAACCAGTGGGCTGTCCCCGATATAGCTTATTATATGATTGTTACAGGAGAAAACACTGGTCAGCTTGCCGACATGATGGCCAAAGTAAGTGCCTATTATCAACAACAGCATAGTACGATTATCAACTCTTTGAAAGCACTCATTGAACCGATTTTAATCATCTTTTTAGCAGTCATCGTCGGAGGAGTCTTAATCGCGGTCGTCATACCGATGTTTAATCTATACACACAAATATCGTAGGTGCCAAAATGTACGTCTATTTTGTAGTATTTATCTTCGGCACAGTATTCGCTTCGTTCGTCCATCTCTATGCGACGAGACTTCTAAAAGGCGAATCGATTATCAAACCGCGTAGCCATTGTCCAAAGTGCAATCACGTCTTAGGTTTCTGGGAACTCATTCCAATAATATCCTATATCATGCAAAGAGGACGATGTAAAAAGTGTGACTCACGTATAGGAATGGATTCTCTACTAACAGAAATAATAACGGGTTGTTTATTTGTACTAGTTTACTGTATTTACGGTTTTAGTTATCATACGTTAATAGGGTTTGTTCTCGTTCTATGTATGATTTCGATATTTATCACCGATTTTAAGAGTATGATAATACTCGACAGTACAATTTTTATTAGCAGTGCATTCATCTATATCTTTATTACATTAGAAAGAGGTTTATGGGAGGGATTGTATAAGAGTTTATTATATGGCATATTCGCTTTTATATTAGTGTTTGTCATAAAAATTCTGGGAGATGCCGCTTTTAAGAGAGAATCTCTTGGGGGAGGAGACATCAAATTTGCCTTTTTAATGGGCTCGGTTCTTCCTTATAATTTGTTTCTAGTTTCACTTTTGATGGCGTCGACATTGGCTTTGCCATATGCTCTTTATACGGGAGTGAGTAAAAACAATCGCGAGTTGCCGTTTGGTCCGTTCTTGGCTATGGGACTTTTAAGTACGTTTCTATTCGAAAGTAAAATTGCAGAAATATTGAGTATATTGATTAGTTAGAAAGGGAAATTGATATGAATAATAAAATGAAAAAATTTATGGCGGCAGGTTTTGCAGCATTAGCGGTTTTGGTGATGATTTTAGCTTTAACAGGATTTATCGAAGAGACAATAGGAGTATGTATAGCTATTTCTATGACGGTTATCTTCACATTAGTAGTCGCTATCATAGCATATAAAAACGACGTCAAAATTCTTACGGTTTTGATGATAATCTTCATGATTATAGGAGTAGGTATATTGACTTTTAATATCTATAATCTCTTCAAAAATGCCGATGTGAAAGATAATTTTCAAATTAATGTAAAAAAGAGCAACTCGCCAAAGACGATTCTCTTCAATCACGACGACCACAATTACTATCTATTGAATTTAGAGGAAGTAAACGTCACTCAAGATAATATCAAACGCTCATTAAAAGAAACCATCGTCGATGGTCACTTAAAGCTAGAAGACATACTATCTTACGCGATACCTAACGAGAATACCGTCGGTTATAAAATATATTACGATGGAGGAGACAAAGATTCTGATGCTTTTGCCGTCGTTATTTGTGAAAATTCAAACGATGTCATATTTACAAACTTCGAGTACACCTATGAAAATAGTTTATGCTCTTCGAACTAGCTTTTTAGGTTGATACCTATCATACTTCCGATAATCGAACTCACTACTAGCACTAGGTAATAGAGAATGACGTATAAATCGAAGTGTCTAAAAAATATTATATTTATGAAAAGCAATATTCCAGCAAAGTAGCCACCAATCTTTAAGCCTTCCAAGTAACCTTTCTTGGAAGCTTTTTTACCACTTAAGAATCCTCCTATAAACGCTATTATAGCCATTACTACGAAGTTGACGTTTTCTACTGTAGAAAGTTTCATTAGGCCAAAATAATGCAATAAACTAAGCACGAGGATGTACAATATTAATTGGTACTCCGATTGCCGTCTTATCATATTTTTTTAAGTTATTCATCTATATCACCAATAAATTATAGAGTAAAGTCATGTAAAATATGATATACTTTTTACTTTTCCTATGATATACTTAAATTGTTCAAAGAGTTATTATAAAACCGACTAAAGTGATTATTGGGGACCTAATTGATGTGTGGTGTAGAATACTTAGAACACTGTTCTTTGGCTCCTAAAACACTTCATGTGGTGACCCACCTGGCTTGAGCGCGGGCTTTTATCACACTCTCTTTGAACATTTTATTTGGAAGTGATATTCGTGTTTGATAGATTAGTTGCTCTCATCGGAAAAGAGAAGTTGGATTTAATCAAGTCTAAACGCATCCTCGTCATAGGCGTCGGCGGAGTAGGCGGTTATGTCTTAGAAGGACTAATACGCAGTGGGGTAGAGATGATTACCATCGTCGATAAAGACGCCATCGAAGAGACGAACTTAAATAGGCAGATAATCGCCCTACAAAGTACTTTAGGAAAATCGAAAGTAGAAGTCATGAAAGAAAGATTAGAAGATATCAATCCTCATGCCAAAGTAGAAGCTCTAAAATTTTTCTTAAAAGAGACTTTAGAAGGATTAGACTTTACAAAATACGATTATGTCGTCGACTGCATAGATGACGTCAAAGTTAAAGTTTCTCTTGCAAAATATGCTTTAGAGAAAGAGCTAAACTTTATCATGGCTACAGGAACTGCCAAAAAAATCGATCCGTCGATGCTCACGATGACTACTCTCGATAAGACGTCATACGACCCTTTAGCTAAAAAGATGCGCACACTTCTAAGAGGGTACGATATGAGAAAAATCGTCGTTTTATCTTCTAAAGAAGAACCAATACAAACGAGTGATGGCACATTGGGTAGTACAGCATTCGTCCCTTCAGTAGGTGGACTACTCATCGCAAGTTACATCATAAGAGATATTATAAAAGATAATTAATACAAAAAGATCGACGCAATGTCAATCTTTTTTTTGTGGCTTCTTTGGAAGCAACACGCGTCCCCTTTTCAAACGCGATTCGTGATAATCTATGAAGGCAGGAGTTGCTTTGAAAACGAAACCTAAGTAGCCTGTGTTGGGGTCATAATCAAAATCTTCTTTTTTGACTATTTCTATAAATCCACGTTCTAATAACTTTTCGATCCACTTTATGCTATTTTTATTGCAGTCGGCGATAAATAGCCTATCGCGATAGGCATAGAACAATTCTTCTAGTACTCTTTTCATTTCTATAATTTGTTTTAGTCCCCATTTTGAGAAGTTCCAAAATTCTATTAAAATCGAAGAAGAAAGAAGTGTATAATCGATGTACCAGCCATCTCCTAAGAGGCAAACTTGCGAATCTTGGATGTCACTTTCAAGAGCATATCCCCAAAGATCTTCTTCATTTCCTTTTATTTTCGTATAATCTTCTGCGATTAATTGTTTTTTGTTTTGAACTTTTTTAGATTCGATTTCCTTACCTCTTATTATGCTCACACCTTTAGGAAGACACATTGTACTTTCTTTACTTAAAGAATCGAGTTCTGGCTTTTGCACTGCCTGGCAAGTTTTATTTTTAAAGGATTTTAAAAACGACTTAGATGGAATAAACTCATACGTAGCTCCATAAAATAAAGAAATCTTTTCTGTTATTTGAACATATCTTTTTTTGTTGCCCATTCTAAAAGTGCACAAGACGATTCGTCACATTCAAGAGTAAAAATATAATCTTTATAGGTTAGGAATAGTTCTTCGAAGGCACGCCTTAACTCAATTATTTGGGCAAACATATTCGTATTACAATCAATAGATAAAAAATCGATATCTAGATATTTGTCTTTTTCAAAAAGATAAGGAGTATAAAACATATACCAGTCTGTTCCTAAAATACAAAAATGTTCAAATTCATAGTCGAGTATTTCTCTTATATCGTTCTTGTCTGCATTAACAGATACGCCTCGTTTTTCATCTATTCTCGCAAGTTCTGTCCGTAGAGCAGAACAATAAACATCGATTAAACTGTAATGTCTCAACTTTCCCATGACGTGCCTCCTTTCTTCCTCAGTATTATAGTGATAACAGGCGTTTTTGTCTAGTAAATATCAATATAATCATATAACTTTGTATATATAATGCCTATACTATAGAGTTTAAAAATAATTTCACTTGTTAAATTTGTTTTTTATTCGTATAATGGTGATAAGGAAAAGGTGAAATGTTTTATGAATCATTTAGATGATATCGAATTTAAAATGGAAGAGGCAATTGAAACTTTAGAGAAAAGGCTTACGACTGTTCGCGCTGGAAGAGCAAATCCTGGCATGTTAAATGGCGTGATGGTCGAATATTATGGAACTCCAACAGCTTTAAACGCGGTAGCCAATATAACAGTTCCAGAAGCGAGACAATTATTTATTAAACCGTTCGACCGTAGCACACTTAAGGACATAGAAAAAGCTATCCAAGAAGCTAACTTAGGTATTAATCCTACTAACAATGGAGAAATGGTCATTTTAACGTTGCCAGAACTAACTGAAGAGAAAAGAAGAGACTATGTTAAACAAGCTAAAACTATGGGTGAAGATGCCAAAGTAGCATTGCGTAACATTAGACAAGATGGCAACAACAAAGTCAAAGCTCAAGAACTTCCAGAGGATGAAGAAAAGAGAATTTTAGACAACGTCCAAGAGATGATAAATAAATATAATAAAATAGTCGACGAGAAGATAAAAGAAAAAGAAGCAGAACTTATGGAGGTATAGATAGTGAAGAAAATCGATTTAAAGAATAAAAAGTTTTTAATTGGTGGGGCAGTTTTAATAGTTATATTAATCGTCGCGGTAATCGTTTTGAGCCTTTCTGGTTCAAAAGACGCGCTCAAGTTTAAAAGCGAATATGAAAAATTAAACGGCGTAGAAGTGAGCAACGGAAATGTCTATCAAACGATGAAAATAGATAGAAGGAGCAAAGTTAAATATGCAACTTTAGATGAAGCAAGAGATTTTCTCGTAAATGAGACAGGCTTGATATACTTTGGTATGCCAGAATGTCCTTGGTGTCGTGGGATGATCCCAACACTTTTCGAGGAGGTTAAGAAATCATCTTTAAAAAACATATTATATGTGGATGTAAAAGATTTAAGAAATACTTATAGTATAGTAGATGATAAACCTGTTGAGACAAAAAAAGCGAGTCAAGCTTATTATGACATTTTATCTATCTTAGATAAGTATCTCGACAATTATAAAGTTCAAGATGATGACGGAGTAGAACATGTTTTACAAGAGAAAAGATTATATGTGCCAATGGTCGTCGCAGTGCGTGAAGGCAAAGTTGTCGATGCACATATCGGGTCTGTCGATTTAAACAGTTCACAAACGCCTTATGATGAATTGAGTGCAGTTCAAAAAAGCGAATTGAGTATCATATTTAATCGTTTAATAGATAGCTTAAGTAAAGATAAAGACGCTTGTGACGGGCATTGTTAAAGAAAACTTATATATGAGTTTTCTTTTTTTGGGAAAATATACAAAAAATTGACTTTTAAAGTATATTACATCAAAATATATGGTAAATTTTTAAAACTGCCGGGCGTTCAGTTCAATTTGTGTGTTTTTGTACTGTAAAATCAACTTTTTTGCTAGTTGCACAACGCCCGTGTTTATGGTACGCTTAAGACGATTTATTAAAGGAGATGCGCGAATGGAAAAATATAAAGAAATAGAACGCAGTATCATAAAGACTTATAGAAAAGAAATATGGGCTAAATTTGTCAAAGCCGTAAAAGATTACGATTTGATACATAAAGGCGATAAAATAATGGTTTGCATCTCGGGTGGGAAAGATTCATTTCTTTTGGCAAAGCTATTAGAGGAACTATCTCGCCATGGCGAGTTTCCTTTCGAACTTAAATATGTCGTCATGAATCCCGGCTATGACGAAGACGCTTTAAAAAAGATTAACGACAACGCCAAGATTTTGAATCTCGATATAGAAGTTTTCGATACGGATATATTCAAAGTTATCGACCACATCGCAAAGGAAAGCCCTTGTTATATGTGTGCTAGGATGAGACGAGGGTATCTTTATGATAAGGCGACCGAACTAGGATGTAATAAAATAGCGTTGGGACACCACTTCGACGACGTCATCGAAACGACTCTTCTGTCGATGCTTTATGGAGCTGAAGTGAAGACGATGGTTCCAAAAGTCGTCAGTTCTAATTTTAAAGGTCTGGAACTCATTAGACCTATGACTTTAATAAAAGAAAAAGATATATTGAATTGGTGCCGTTATAACGGGTTAGATTTCATAAACTGTGCTTGCGATTTTACGAAAAGAAAAGAACACGACACGGGTAAGCGTATAGAAATAAAGAGGTTAATTGAGACATTTAGAAAAATCGACCCTAATATAGACCACAACATCTATAAAAGCATGGAAAACGTCAATTTAGAATGCATATTGGGGTACAATTATAAAGACATACATAGAGATTTTAACGATATATTTAAAGGAAAGGATAATTAGTTTATGGCAATAATAAAACTTAAAAACGTATCGAAATTTTACCATAATAAGAATAATATTTCGAGTGGTTTTACGAAACTAAATT